>JALSIX010000150.1 GCA_026989655.1 Caldilineaceae bacterium | reverse complement strand
GCCCTGGGTGATGGGCACACCCACCCCGACCCCGACACCCACCCCATCCGTGGAGCCCGGGACCCCTGTGCCCACCGTGGCCGGGACCGCCACCCCCACCGCCACACCGACGGCCACCTCCACCCCTGGGATGGGCACACCTACCCCGGGGCCCACGCCTACGGGACCCCCGCCGGCCCTGGGCGATGTGGTGGTGCGCAGCCATCGGAGCTACCGGGTGGGCAACACCCTGGTGGTGGTGGGCGAGGTCCTGAATCGGGGGGACGTGGATGTCTACGCGGTGACGGTCTCCGGGGCCTTCTACGACAGCAGCGGTCGGCTGGTGGCTGCCGCGGCCCAGACCACCCTGCTGCCGTGGACCGGACCCGGCCAGACCACGCCCTTCCGGCTGGAGCTGGCCGATGCACCGGCCACGGTGGAACGCTACGAGCTCTCCTTGCGCTGGGACGACGTGAGCGTGTTGGACTTCGTGCGCCTCACCCTGGTGAGCCAGGAGGTACGCCGGGAGGAGGGGCTGGTGGTGGAGGGCCAGGTGCGCAACGATCACCCCTTCCCGGTGACCGGGATCCAGGTGGCCGCCACCTTCTACGATGCCCGGGGCGAGGTGGTGGAGACCGCCCGGGGCATCGTGGAGGCCGAGAGCGTGGCGCCCGGCGGGGCCGCGGACTACACCGTGCAGGTGGGCCAGCCCGAGCTGCCCTTCGAGCGGGTGGAGGTCCAGGTCCAGGGCTATCGGGCCTTCCGGGAGTGAACCTCGATCCGGGATCCCTCATGCCCCCAGCCATCCTCGCTGGCCGGGTTGGGCTCATGGAGAGTCCAACACGGCCACGTTGTCTCCCTCGTTGCTCTCCGGGATCCGGTTCTCCGGGTCCACCATGACGCCCAGGATCCACCCCTCTTCGGGAAGAGGGCCGTTCAGATAGGCCCGGGCCACGGCCTGCCCTCGGCCGGGCACCCGGGCCACGGTCTGGAAGGGCACCAGGGGGCGCCAGCGGCCATCCACCACCCGGGCGAAGGTCAGGGTGACGTCCTGGGCCTCCGCGGGCCCTGCGTTCACCACGGTGACGGTGATCTCGGTGCCGCCGCTGGGGGCTGCCCGCACCCGCACCAGCTCTGGACGGACCACCAGGTTGGGGGCAGCCTGGGCGGCCTCATCCGCCCCGCCCACCGTGAGGGTCCGGGTCGCTGTGTTGTCCTCCTCGTTGCTCTCCGGGATCTGGTTGTCCGGGTCCACCACCACCCGAATGGTGCGTTCGCCCTCCTTGCCCGTGGTGTCGTAGACCACCTGGGCCTGGCCGCTGCTCCCGGCCGGGATCTCCTGGATGAGCTGGGGACTGCCGATGGGGACGGGGTTGTCCTCCTGGGTCTCGTCGAAGAAGGCCACGGCCACAGGGGCCGCGTCGGCCTGGCCGGTGTTGCGCACGGTGACGGTGATGGTCACCGGCTCGCCGGCCTGGGGGGTGCTGGGATCGAAGCGGATGGCGCTGGGAAGGATCCGCAGGTTGGGCAGTTCGCCGGGCTCGCCGGGCGCGCCCACGGTCAGGGTGGCCTCTGCGGCGTTGTCCTCCTCGTCCAGCTCGGGGATCTGGTTGTCCGGGTCCACCACCACCCGGATGGTGCGTTCGCCCTCCTTGCCTGTGGTGTCGTAGACCACCTGGGCCGTGGCCGAACCGCCGGCCGGCACCAGGCCGATGGGGGTCGGGGCGCCGATGGGTTGAGGGGGGCTCCCCGTCGCGTCGAAGAAGGCCACAGCCACCCCGGCCGCGTCTCGGTCGCCGTCGTTGCGCACGGTGACGGTCACCGTCACCGGGTCACCGGCGGCCGGGGCCGGGGGGGTGAAGCGGATGTCGTCGCCGGACACCGTCAGGTTCGGGCCGGGGGGAGGGGCCACGGACAGGCTCAGGGTGACCGCGTTGTCCGTCTCGTCCCCTTCCTGGATCCGGTCCCGTGGGTCCACCACCACCCGAAGGGTGTGGTCTCCGGTCTTGCCGGTGGTGTCGTAGAGGAAGAGCACCGTCTCCGCACCGCCGGGGGGCAGCAGGTCCACCAGACGGGGTTCGGCCACCGGGATGGGGCCGGCCTCGGTCACCTCCAGCAGGGCCACCACCACGTCTCGGGCGGCGACGCCGTCCGCGTTGCGCACGGTGGCCCGGATGGACACCACGTCGCCGTCTCGGGGCTGCTCCGGTTCCAGGGTCACGTCTCCGGCCAGGATGGCCGGGTTGGGAACGGGGCGGGGCCGGACGGACAGGGGCCGGGTGGCCTCGTTGTCGTCCTCGTTCGTCTCGGGGATCAGGTTCTGGGGGTCGACCCGGACCCGGATCTGGCGTTCACCGGCCCGGCCCTGGGTCTCGTAGGGGATCTCCAGGCTCCCGAAGCCTCCGGGCGGGATCAGGGCCAGGGTCTGGAGGGGCGCCAGGGTCTCGGGCCGCGCCTCGGTGATGTCCAGGAGCTGGACGGCCACGTCTCGGGCCGGTGCGCCTCCCTGGTTGAGGACCACCACGTGCACGGTCACCCTATCGCCTTCCTGGGGTTCGGGCGGGTCGAAGCCCAGGTTCGCCGCGACCATCACCAGGTTGGCCCGGGCCGTCTCGGTGACCACCAGGCTGGCCTGGGCCTGGTTGTCCGATTCCCGGGTCTCCAGGATGAAGTTGGCCGGGTCCACCGTCACCTGGATGGTCCGCTTGCCCACCTTGCCGGTGGTGTCGTAGGTCACCTGGGCCATGCCGCTGCCGCCGGCCGGGATCTGGGGGATGGTCTGGATCTCGCCGATGGGCACCGGCGCGCTGCGGTCCGTGGCGTCCGCGAAGCGGACGGCCACGCCCTGGGCGTCCACGGTGCCGGTGTTGCGGACCACGGCCCGGACGGTCACCGGCTCGCCCTCCTGGGGGGTGGGGTTGTCGAAGCCGATGTTCTCGGCCTCCATGACCAGGTTGGGGCGGAGGACGCCGGCCAGCTTCAGGGTGGCGGTGGCCCGGTTGTCCGTCTCGTCCGTCTCCCGGATCCTGTTGGTGGGGTCCACCACCACCTGGATCTTGCGGTCGGTGGCCACGCCCTGCAGGTGGTAGAGGACCTGGGCGGTGGCGCTGCCTCCCGCGGGGATCCGGGAGATGACCTGGGGATCGCCGATGGGCATGGCCGGCGTGGTGGTCGCGTCCAGGAACTGGACCACCACGTCCTCTGCGTCCAGGAGGCCCGCGTTCCGGACGGTGGCGATGACGGTCACCGGGGTGTCCTCTCCGGGGGCCGGCGGATCGAAGCCGATGTTCTCGGCCTCCATGACCAGGTTGGGCCCTGGCTCGGCGACCACCAACAGGGGCCGGTCGGCCTGGTTGTTGTCCTCCCGCTCCTCCACGACGGTGTTGTTCGGGTCCACCACCACCCGCAGGGTCCGTCGACCGGTTCGGCCGGCGGTCTCGTAGGTGGCCTCCACGGTGGCGCTGCTGCCCGGCGGGATCCGGTCGATGGTCTGGTGGGGCCCGATGGGGGTGGGCGGGCTCTGGCTGGCGTCCAGGATCTGGACGGTGACCTCCTCCGCGGCCGCGCCGCCTGCGTTGCGCACGGTCACGGTCACCTGCACCGGCTCGCCTTCCTTCACCACCACCGGGTGCAGGCCGATGTTCGGCGGGATGGCCAGGAGGTCGGGCAGGGGGGCCGGGGCCACCGTCAGCTCCACAATGGCCCGGTTGTCCGTCTCGTCCGTCTCCGCCACGGTCACGTCCGGATCCACCACCACCTGGATGCGCCGTTTCCCGGCCCGGCCCTCGGTTCCGTAGGGGACCTGGACGGTGGCGCTCTGGCCGGGGCCCAGCTCGGCAATGGCCTGCTTCTCGCCGATGGGCTGCTCCTGGCCCTCGGTCACGTCCAGGAACTGGACCAGGATTCCCTGAGCCGGTGCGCCCCCGGTGTTGAGGACCGTGGCCGTCAGGGTGACGGGCTCGCCGGCCTGGGGGCGTGGCGGCGCGATCCCCACGTTGGCCGAGGTGATGCGCAGGTTGGGCGCGGCGGCCGGGCCCACGGTCAGCTCCACGGTCACCCGGTTGTCCGTCTCGTCCGTCTCGTCGATGAAGTTGTCTGGGTCCACCACCACCCGGATGGAGCGGATGCCTGTCCGGCCCTCGGTCCGGTAGGTGACCTGGGCAGTGGCGCTGCCGCCCGGTGGGATCCGGTCGATGGTCTGGGCTTCCTGGATGGGCACCGGCTGGCCCTCGGTCACGTCGGTGAAGAGGAGGACCACATCGCGGGCCGGGGCCGCGCCGTCGTTGCGCACCGTGGCGATGAGGGTCACCCGTTCGCCCTCCCGGGGCTCCCGGGGATGGAAGCCCACGTTCTCGGGCACCAGGACCAGGTTGGGCTGGGGGCCCTCTGCCACCTGGAACAGGAAGCCGGCCTGGTTGTCCGCCTCGTTGGCCTCCTGGATCAGGTTGTTCGGGTCCACCTGGACCTGGAGCCGTCGGGAGCCGGCCCGGCCCGTGGTGTCGTAGCGGAGCTGGACCGCGGCGCTGCCACCAGGGGGGATGGCCTCGATGACCTGCCAGGGCCCCATCCGCTCCACCTGGCCGTGGGTCAGGTCCACCAACTGGACCACCACGTTCTCCGCCTCCAGCCCGCCGGTGTTGCGCACCACCACGGTGAAGGTCACCGGCTGGCCGGCCTGGACGGGCTGGGGGCCCACGCCCACCGGGACCACGTTGTCCGCCAGCATGCGCAGGTTCGGGAGGGGAGAGGGGGCCAGGGTGAAGCGGACCTGGCCCACGTTGTCCGACTCATCGCTCTCCGGGATGAAGTTGTCCGGGTCGGCCTGGACCTGGATGGTGCGCTGGCCGGGTTCGCCGTCCGGGGTGTAGGTCACCTGGACCGCGGCGCTGCCGCCCGGTGGGATGGTCTCCACCACCTGGTCCGAGGCCACAGGCTGGGGGGGACGTTGGGTGATGTCCATGAAGCGGAGGGTCACCTGTGGGGCCGGCGCGTCGCCCAGGTTGATCACCGTGCCGGTGACGGTCACCGGCTCCCCGGCGGTGACCGTGCTCGGCGCGACGTCCAGGTTCGCGTCCAGGATCACCAGGTTGGGCTCGGGGGCACCGGCCACGGCCAGGGTCACCTGGACCCTGTTGTCCGTCTCCCGGGTCTCGGGGATGAAGTTGTGGGGATCCACCTGGATCTGGAGGGTCCGATCGCCGGCGCGGCCGGTGGTGTCGTAGGTGACCTGGGCGGTGGCGCTGCCGCCCGGCGGGATCCGGTCGATCACCTGGATGTCCTGGATGGGCTCCGGCGCGCTGCGGTCGGTCGCGTCCAGGAACTGGACCTGGACATCCCGCACGGGGACACCGCCCCGGTTGAGCACCGTGGCCACCAGGACCACCGGGTCGCCCTCATCCACCACGGGCTTGATCGTCTCCAGGCGGATGTCCACGTTCTCCCGGAGGAGGACCAGGTTGGGGGCCGGAGCCTCGGCCATGGAGAGGGTGACCCGGACCTGGTTGTCCGTCTCCTTGGCCTCCTGGATGAAGTTGTCGGGGTCCACCTGGATCTCGATGCGTCGGTCCTGGTGGCCGGGGCCGGTGTCGTAGGTGATGGTGGCCGTCGCGGCGCCGCCCGCGGGGATCTGGGGCAGGACCACTGGGTCGCCGATGGGCACGGGCGCGCCCAGGTCGGTCACGTCCAGGAAGAGGACGGTGACGTTGGACGCGTCCACGGGGCCGTCGTTGCGCACGGTCGCGTGGATGGTCACGGGCTCCTCGGGGCTGAAGGCCGGCGGCTGGAACCCCACGTTGTCCTGGGTGATGACCAGGTTGGGCAGGGGCAGGGGGGCCACGGTCAGGCTCCGTTCGGCCTGGTTGTCGCCCTCGTTGCTCTCCCGGATCTCGTCGTTCGGGTCCACCACCACCCGCAGGGTCCGTTCCCCGGCCTTCCCCTCGGTCTCGTAGACGACCTGGGCCCCGCCGCTGCCGCCCACGGGGATCTGGCTGATGACCTGGGGCTCGCCCACGGCCACGGGCACGTCGCCGCTGACGTCCAGGAACTGGACCGTCACGTTCTCCGCGGGCGCGCTGCCGTGGTTGAAGATCACCGCCTGGACAGTGACCGGCTGGCCCGCGGTGGGCTGGGCGGGGTGGAGGCCGATGTTGGTCTCGGGCAGGACCAGATTGGGCCGGGGGATGGCCTCCTCCGGGGCCTTGGGCACCGGGACCAGCACCTGGACGTCGTCGATGTACCAGCCCTCGAACTTGTTGAAGCGGCTGTCCACGGTGTCGAACCAGAAGCGGACCTGGATCTTGCCGGCCTTGCCCAGGTAGGGGGTCAGGTCCACGGTACGGCGCTGCCAGGTGTCGTTGGTGCCGTGGGACTCGAAGACCGTGGTCCAGGTCTGGCCGTCGGTGGAGACCTGGACCCGGGTGCGGTCGAAGGCCGGGCTCTGCTCCACCTGGCTCCACTCCCAGAAGACCAGCAGGGCCTCCTTGGCGGCGCCCAGCTCGATGACCGGGGAGACCAGGACACCGGTGTTGGTGCCCCCGGTGTCGTAGTTCCACTGGCCGTCGATGCCGTAGTACCAGGCGGTCTCGGGGCTGTGGGAGCGGCGGGTGGAGAGGTGCCACAGGGCATCGATGCCGGCCACGGTCCATTCGCCGGGGCCGTTCTCCATGTCGTCCTGGAAGACGGGCTTGCCCTGCAGGGTGCTGGCCAGCACCAGGTTGGAGATCTTGGACGCGTTGCCCACGTTGTCCAGCACCCGGAGGGCCACGTAGTAGGTGGTGTCGGGCTCCAGGCCTGTCAGGGTGAAGGTCTCCAGGGTGCCTGGGGCCAGGGGTTTGGGCTCGCCCACGGCCTGGATGGCCTGGTCCCAGGTCTCCTCGTCGATGGGTTGGGTGCTGTAGCGCAGGTCGTAGGTGTGGGCCTTGCCCTTGAAGCCGTCGTCGCCGGTGGCGGTCCAGGTGAGCTGGATCGCGGCCAGGCCTGTCTGGGTGGCGGTCAGGTCCGTGACCGCTGCCGGAGGCACCTCGTCCTCCTCCAGGGAGTTCAGGAGGTTGAGCCGGCCGTTGGTCACCGTCTCCTTGGAGGTGTCGTCCAGGAGGTCCACCCCGGCCATGATGCGCTGTTTCACCTGGGCCACGCTCAGGTTGGGGTACTGGGACCAGATGAGGGCCGCCGCGCCGGCCACGTAGGGGGTGGCCATGGAGGTGCCGCTGGCCGACGCGTAGCCGCTGGGCGAGCAGAGGGGGCAGGAGCCCTTGGGCACGGTGGAGAGGATGCCCACCCCGGGCGCGGCCAGGTCCACGTGGGGCACGCCCCAGTTGCTGAAGCCCGCGTACTCGTCGTTGTGGTCTGTCGCGGCCACGGAGACGATGTTCTCCAGGTCGTAGGCCGCGGGGTAGGAGGGGGCCGAGGAGTTGGAGTTGCCGGCCGCGGCCGCGTGGAGGGTGTTCTCCAGCGCGGCCATGGCGTCCTTCAGGGCCTGGGAGGCGCCGCCCCCGCCCCAGCTGTTGTTGGTCACCCGGACCTGGATCCCCTGGTTCTCCTCCAGGTCCTTGAAGTAGTTGAAGCACTTGATCGCGTTGGCCGTGGTGCCCGAGCCGCTGGCGCTGAGGAACTTGCAGGCCGCGATCCGGACCTTCCAGTTGACCCCTACCACGCCCACCTGGTTGTTGCCGCTGGCGCCCAGGATGCCGGCCACGTGGGTGCCGTGGCCGAAGTCGTCCATGGGGTCGCCGCTGCCGGTGATGGTGTTGACGCCGTAGAAGTCGTCCACATAGCCGTTGCCGTCGTCGTCCTTGCCGTTGGCCTGGCACTTGCCCGGGCCCTGGGGACACTCCTTGGGATTGGTCCACATGTTGTCCACCAGGTCCGGGTGGTTGTAGTCCACCCCTGTGTCGATGACGGCCACGATCACGCTCTTGGAGCCGGTGCCGATGTCCCAGGCCTCGGGCGCGTCGATGTCCGCGTCCACCTTGCCGCCGGTCTGCCCGGTGTTGTGGAGCCCCCAGAGCTTGTCGAAGTCCGGGTCGTCGGGCATCTTGGCCACCTGGAGGATGTAGTTGGGCTCCGCGTAGAGGACCCGAGGATCCCGCTGCATGGTCTCCAGGAGCCCCTGGTCGATCTCCTGGGGCGACTTGGCCCGCACCAGAGGGGCCTGGGCCTCCGGATCCGGGGTCAGGTCCTCCTGGAACGTCAGGCCGTACTCCTGGTAGAAGGCCTGGATCTCCTCCGGCGGCAGATCGGGTTGGAAGCGGATGAGCAGCTCGTCGGGCACGAAGGTGGGCTGGGGCTCCTCCTCGGTGGCCAGGAGATGGAGGGGAACCAGCCCCAGGCTGCCCACGAGGACGAGCACCAGGACGAACGGCAAGACCCAACGGCGGTGCATGGCACTCTCCTTCCCTTCGGACGGGGGCATCTCTCGCGATGTGAGGTCCGGTGAGGTCGTCGGCTCTACTATACCGCAAAGGAAGGGGCCTGACAAGGGACCCCGGACACGCCCTTGGAGGAGGGGCTGGGGGCACCTGGGAGCGGATCCAGCGTTCCGGAACGCGCTGGAGCCGGGACCAGAGGAGGTGGGAGATGGGTCCACGGAGGTTGGCGTCTGTGGGGCGGGGACGGGGGCGGAGGGGGCTCCCCATCCCAGGGGGCCCTGGTGGCGCCGGGGCCAGACCGCCCCCGCCCGGTGTGGGATTTCGGAGAGGCCCGCCTTATCTGCCGCTCCCTGGGGGAACCGGGGCAGGCCTTCTCGGCCTCGGGGCCTCTAGGGGACGAGCAGCACCTTGCCCTTGGTCTGGCGGGCCTCCAGGTAGCCATGTGCCTCCGCGGCCTGGGCCAGGGGGAAGATCCGGTCGATGCGGAGGCGGAGCCGGCCTTCCCGGAGCCACCCGAAGAGGTCCCGGGCCCGGGCCAGGAGCTCCTCTCGGTCCAGGATGTAGTGGCCCAGGCTGGGCCGGGTGAGGAAGAGGGAGCCCTTTTGGTTCAGGATCTGGGGATCGAAGGGAGGCACCACGCCGCTGGCCTGGCCGAAGAGGACCATGTAGCCCCGGGGGGCCAGGCAGTCCAGGCTGCGGTGGAAGGTCTCCTTGCCCACCGAGTCGTAGACCACCTGGACGCCCCGGCCGCCGGTGAGGCGACGGGTCTCCTCCACGAAGTCCACCTGGGTGTAACGGATCACCGCGTCCGCGCCGGCCTCCTGGGCGATCCGGGCCTTCTCCTGGGTGGAGACGGTCCCCAGCACCCGGGCCCCGCGGATCTTGGCCATCTGGACCAGGAGCGCGCCGGTGCCGCCGGCCGCCGCGTGGACCAGGCAGGTGTCCTTCGGCCCCAGGGGATAGGTGGAACAGGCCAGGTAGTGGGCCGTCAGGCCCTGGATCATGGCCGCGGCGGCTTGCTGGAAGTCCAGCTCCGGCGGCAGCTTCACCGCCAGCCGGGCCGGCACCACCGCGTACTCCGCGTAGGAGCCTATCTGCATGCAGTAGGCCACCCGGTCGCCCACCTGGAACTCGGTGACCTGGGGGCCCACTGCATCCACGGTGCCCGCGCCCTCCACGCCGGGGGTGAAGGGCGTCGACACCGGGTACCAGCCTCGCCGGTGATAGGTATCGATGAAGTTCACGCCGATCGCGGCCAACCTCACCCGGATCTGGCCGGCGGCCGGCTCTGGCACGGGGACCTCCTCCAACTGGAGCACGTCCGGATCTCCGGTGCGATGGACTCGAATGGCCTTCACGGATCTCCTCCTCAGAGGTTCGGGCAGTGGGTGTGGGGCGGGGGGACGGAGGGGGCCATGGACGGGCGCCTCCGGCTGTCGCATCGTCCCATCACATGAGACGCTGGACCGCGAAGTTCAGGAGCTGCCAGTAGGCCTTGCGGATCCACTCTGGCCAGTCGCTGGACGGGATCAGCGGGGGGAAGGTGCGCACACCGGGTTGGTCCACCACCACGCTCCACGCGCTCCCGTCCCAGAGGATATCCGCGCCGGGGATGCCCAGGTCGGCCAGGGCGGGATCCGGGTTCCGGCCGTTGCCCTCCAACAGGTTGTCGTGGATCCAGATCCGCTCCGGCCGGTCGGCCACGTCGATGGTGTCGGGGTCGAAGGCGATGGTCAGCCGGTAGATGGCGATGCCCGCGGAGTTGTTGCCCCGGATCACGTTGTCGTACACCTCCACCTCGTCCACGGCCAACAGGAGCATCCCGGTGCCGGAGGGGATCCGGGCGGCGATCATGTCCGGGTCCGCGAAGTTGGGATGGTTGTTGTTCTCCACCCGGTTGTTGTAGATCTTCCCCCCGACCGCGACCTTGCTGGTCAGGTTGGGCAACAGGTCGAAGAAGATGCCCACGGTGTTGTGGTAGGTCTCGTTGTCGTAGACCTCCGCGTTGACGCTGTTCTCCACCTCGATGCCGATGACGTTGCTGTAGGCCACCGATCCCCGGATCACGATGTCCTCGGACTGGCCCACGTAGATGCCGGCGTCCTTGATGCCCGTGGCCTCTACCCGCTCGATGAGGACCCCGCTGCTGTGGACCGGATAGACCCCGTAGACACCGGTGTTCTCCACCCGCAGGTCCCGCAGGACCACGTCCCGAACCCCTTCCACCAGGATGCCGTTGCCCTGATAGTTGCGCAGGTGGAGCCGTTCCACGGTGAAGTCGTTCCCGCTGGAGACGATGCCGTCCACCAGGCGGTTCTCCCCGTCCAGGATGGGCCACTGGCCGGCCTCGTTGGGGATGCCCCGCAGGGTCAGGCCGCTCACGTCCACCACCACGTTCTGGCGGTAGACCCCGTAGGCGATCTCGATGGTGTCTCCCGGCCGGGCCTGGTCCACCACCTCCTGGATGCGTTGGCCGGGCTCCACCCGCCAGACCCGGGGTGGGCGCTCCTCCTGGGTAGCCCGGCTGCTGGCCACGTTGACCTGGGCCACCCGCTCCCGGGCGGGGTTCTCCTTCCGGGGCACCACCGGCAGGCCAGAGGGCACCTCCTGGGGGATGGGGGGCATCTGGGACTCGTCCGTCAGGGCCAGGAGGAAGGCCACCAGGTCGGCTCGCTCCTGCTCGCTCAGTTCGAAGCCCAGGACGAAACGGTCCACGTTCTCCTGGCCGAAGGCCCGGCCGCCTCCCTGCGCGTAGAAATCGATCACCTCCTCCAGGGTCTCGAAGGCGCCGTTGTGCATGTAGGGCCCGGTGAGGGCCACGTTGCGCAGGGTGGGCACCCGGAAGGCGCCGGCCGGCGCGTCCGGGGCCACACCGGCCCGACCGGGATCCTGGACGCCGGGTTCCTCGGGCACGCCGATGACCCGGAAGGTGTTGTTGGTGAACAGGGGCGGTGTATGGCACTCGAAACAGCGGGTGGCCGCACTGCGGAAGAGGTTCAGGCCTCGGCGCTGGGCCGGGGTCAGCGCGTTCACGTCCCCGGCCGCGAAGCGGTCGAAGGGGCTGTCGTCCGAGATCAGGGTGCGCTGGAACGCGGCCAGGGCCCGACGCACGTTCTGGAAGGTGACCGGCTGGGGGTCGTTGGGGAAGGCCTTCTGGAAGCGGGCCACGTACTCGGGGATGGCCCGGAGGTCCGCCTGGATCTGTTCCGGATCGGCGGCCATCTCCTGGGGGTGGGTGAGGGGGGTGCTGGCCTGGTCCTCCAGGGTCTCCGCGCGGCCGTCCCAGAAGAGGGGCCGGGCCCAGCCCACGTTCCACAGGGTGGGGGTGTGGCGGGGGAGGATCTCGCCTTCCACGCCCACGGGATGGGCCTGCCCGTCCGCGAAGCCCAGGTCCGGATGGTGACAGGAGGCACAGCTCATCCGGTCGTCGCCCGAGAGGACGGGATCGAAGAAGAGGAGACGGCCCAGCTCCACGGCCTCGGGGGTCTGGGGGGTGTCGGGGGGGCTGTCCATGGGCGGGAATGCCCGTTGGAGGCCGCTCCAGCTGGGCTCCACGCTGCGGGCCCCGGCTCCACCCTGGCGCGGGTCCATGGGGGGATCCTCCGCGACCGGGAGGAAGCCCAGGGAGAGGAAGGCCGCGACCAGGACCGCGAGCAGGGAGACGACGACGGCCAGGGTGCGTTGCAGCCAGACCATGGGGACACCTCGGATGAAAGGCGGGCGAAGGGTTCAAGCTGTCTCTATTGTAGCGAAGTCTGGCAAAATGCCAAGCTGCCCGGACAGCTCCGGGGGCTCGGGGGAGCGGCCGCCGGGTCACCGCAGGGTCAGGAGGAACTCCACCAGGTCGTTGAGCTGGTCGCCGGTGATCTGTTTGGCGATGTTCCGGGGCATGGCGTCCGGGTAGCCCTCCACGATGTAGTCGCCCGGCTTGAGGATGCTGAGTTCGATGTAGGTCCGGGCGTCCATGCCGGGGATCCGCTCCCCGGCTCGGGTGGCGATGCCGGCCAGGCTGGGGCCCACCACCCGTACCCCGGGCTCCAGGGAATGGCACGAGGAGCACCTGGCCACCGCGCCCATGAAGATCGCCCGGCCCCGAGCCTGGGCCGGGGTCAGGCCGGGGGTAGGGGGGGCCTGGGGGGCATCGCGGCCACACCCGGCCAGCAGCAAGAGGCACAGGAGCGTCCAGCCAAGGGCTTGTCTCATCGTCCCAGCTCATCCAGCGCGGAGCGGATCACCTGCGCGCTGCGGCGCAGGGCCGCCTCTTCCTCGGGGCTGAGGTGGAGGGGCAGCGCGCCCAACACCCCCTGGCCCCCCACCAGTCGGGGTAGGGAGACGGTCACGTCGGCCACGTCCAGGACCCTGTCGGCCGGCGTGCACACGGTGAGGATGGTGCGCCGATCGGCCAGCAGGGCCTGGAGGATGTGGACCAGGGCCGCGGCGATGCCGTAGTAGGTCGCGCCCTTGCCCTGGATGATGCGATAGGCAGCCTGGCGCACCGTCCGCTCCACCTGGTCCCGCACCTCCCTGTCCAGGTGGATGCCCCGATGGCGGCAGAACGCCTCCAGGGGGAGGGTGCCGACCCGGGTCGCGCTCCAGGCCAACACCTCGGAGTCCCCGTGCTCGCCCAGCACGTAGCCGTGGACGTGGTGCGGGTCCACGTCCAGGTAGGTGCCCAGGACGGCTCGAAAGCGGGCCGTGTCCAGGGTGGTGCCCGAGCCGATGATCCGGTGGGGGGGCACCCCTCGGGCCGCGGCCTCCTGGGCCGCGAGGTGGGTCATCACGTCCACGGGATTGGTGGCCACCACCAGGATGGCCTCCGGCGCGTGGGCCAGGACCGCGGGCACCACCCGGCGGAACACCTGGGCGTTCCGCTCCAGGAGCTGGAGCCGAGTCTCCCCAGGGCGTTGGGCCACCCCTGCGGTCAACACCACCGCGCGGGCCCCGGCCAGGTCGGGGTAATCGCCGGCCCGGACCATCAGGGGGTGGCTGAAGGGCACTGCGTGGAGGATGTCCTCTGCCTCGGCCTGGGCCCGATCGTGCTGGATATCCACCAGCACGATCTCCCGGCCGATGCCCCGCAGCACCAGGGCGTAGGCGGTGGTCGCGCCCACGGATCCACTGCCCACGATGCCGATCTTCACGGTCCTCTCTCCGGTTCTTCTGGGCAGAGGCCACGGGCCTTGGAAAAGGGGTTCCAAGGCAGTGCCTCCGATTCCGGGGCGATGCCCCAGGCTACAGCCCCAGCTCTCGGGGGTCGGCCGCGGCCAGGTCGGCCAGGGGATCGGGTCGACCTGGCACCTGATGGCACCGACGGCAGCGGGCCTCGTAGCTCTCGCTGCCCCCCACCAGGATCACCGGGTCGTTGTAGCGGGCCGGCTGGCCGTCGATCAGCCGCTGGGTGCGGCTGGCGGACGCGCCGCAGACCACACAGATGGCGTGGAGCTTGTCCACCCGTTCGGCCAGGGCCATGAGGAGAGGGATGGGGCCGAAGGGCTCGCCCCGGAAGTCCTGGTCCAGCCCGGCCAGGAGGATCCGCTTGCCCCGATCCGCCAGCGCGTTGCACACCTCTGCGATGGTCCAGTCGAAGAACTGCACCTCGTCGATGGCCACCACCTGGGTGTCCGGGGCCACTCGGTCCAGGATCTCCAGCGGGGTGCGGACCACGATCACGTCCTCCCGGGTCAGGCCGTTGTGGCTGGCCATCCGCTCCACGCCGTAGCGGTTGTCCAGGTGGGGCTTGAAGAGCTGGACCTTCCGGCGAGCGATCTCGGCCCGCCGGACCCGACGCAGCAGCTCCTCGGTCTTGCCGCTGAACATGGAGCCACAGATCAGCTCGATCCAGCCACCCGAGGGTTGGTCGTCCATGGAGCACCTCCTGGGCAGGGTGGGGGAAGGACCGCAGCGTTGACCGGGGCACCCGGAAGGCAGGCCGGCGCTCCCCGGTGCCTGGAGATGGATGGGAACAAAAAAGAGCAGGGACGACCTCCCGGCCATCCCTGCTCGGGCATCCTGGAAGCCGCCATGGGGCTACGCCTCCTCGGCCTCCAGTTCCTCCGCGTACCGGGCCAGCACCTCCTGGCGGGCCTTCTCCGGATCGTCTCCCCGGGCCCGGGCCCGGCGGGCCGCCTCCTCGGCCTCCTGGCGGATGCGGGCCTCGATCTCCCGGCGGGCCACGGTCTTCTGGCGGGCCTCCAGCCGTTTGACGAAGCGTTCCACCCGGCCCACGGTGTCCACGATCCGCTGCTCACCGGTGAAGAACGGATGGCACTGGCTGCACACGTTCACCCGGATCTCCTGTTTGGTGCTCCCGGTGATCCAGGTGTTGCCACAGGAGCAGACCACCCGGGCATTCTCGTAGTAGACGGGATGGATCTTGGGCTTCATGGCTCAGTGCACCCTCTCTGGGTAGACGCTCACCTGTTTGCGGCCCTTCTTGGCCCACTCGAAGACCACGTAGCCGTCGATGAGGGCGAAGAGGGTGTCGTCTCGGCCCTTCCCCACATTCTTGCCTGGGCGGAATCGGGTGCCCCGCTGGCGGACCAGGATGTTGCCGGCCCGGACGAACTGGCCACCGAACCGCTTGACCCCCAGTCGTTTGGCATTCGAATCCCGGTTGTTCCGGCTGGAACCGCTTCCCTTTTTGTGCGCCATTATGCCTCTCCTTCCTCAGAACCCGTGTCCTCGGCCGAGGCCTCCTCCGGGGAGCTCTCCTCCGCCGAGGCGACGTCCTCCTGTTCTGTCCCCTGGGTCCCCTCCTCCAGGCCCGCGGAGGCCTCGGGCCCCGCTTCCCCGGCCATCTCGGGGCTTGTCTCCTCGGCCTGGGCCTCTGGCCCGGCCTCTACCTCCCCGGCCTCCGCCGCGGGAGGCGGAGGGCTCTCCGGGGCCACTTCCGCCCCGGGCTCCTCGGCGGGGGAGACGGACTCCGGCGCCGGCTCGGTGTAGACCGCGCTCTCGAACCCCTCCGCGTGGATGGCCTGGATCTGGAGGCGGGTCAGGTATTGGCGGTGGCCTCGACGTACCCGGATGCGCTTCTTGGGCCGGTAGCGGAAGACCAGGATCTTCTCGCCTCGATACTGGCCGGTGATGCGAGCCTCCACCCGGGCTCCCTCCACCTGTGGCTGCCCTACCACCACCTGGTCCCCGTTGGCAACCAAGAGCACATCGTCCAGGACCACGGTCTCGCCCACCCGGCCGGGCAGCTTCTCCACCTCGATGATGTCGCCGGGGCCTACCCGATACTGTTTCCCGCCGGTACGGATCACTGCGTACATGGTCTCTCCTTTCACCGCGCCCGGGAAGTCCTTCCCGGATCTTGGAGGCGGCGCCGCGGAGATCCCCGCGGCCTGGGACGTAGGGTCCGATGTGTCAGGACCGGAGAGGGACTCCAGCCCACACAAAGCGTGGGCAGCCGGTTCGTGGGCTGCCCACGCGGGACCCCATTATACCGGGGAAGGGGTGGGATGTCAAAAGCCGTGGATTCTTGGGGAGCGCGTTGCCAAGGAGCGCCCTCAACGCTGCATGCGCCAGGCCACCAGGAAGCCCCCGGAGCCCAGGACCGCGATGGCGCCGTAGACCCACTGGTAGGCATCCATCAGGGAGGGGGCCCACTGCTGGGCCTGGTGCAGGGCTACCCCCGCCAGGGTAGCCCCCACCACGGCCCCGGAGAAGCGCAGGGTGCTGTAGAGCCCAGCCGCCGTGCCCTTCTCCTCCTGTGGGACGTCCTCCATGGCGATGCGGTGGAGCGCGGCCAGGGCCAGCCCCGCCCCCATGGCCTGCCCCCACATGAGGCCGGCGGCCAGGTGGACGGGTGCCCCGGCCGGAAGCAGGGCCAGGCCGGCCAGGGTGATCACCTGGATCCCCGTGCTGGTGGCCACGATCCAGCGGGGATGGACCCGGTCCGAGAGCTGGCCGCCCAGCCGGGTGGTGGCCAGGATGGAGCCCGCGTAGAGGGTGGCCACCAGCCCCAGGCCGGTGCCTCCCAGGCCGTAGATGTCGGCCAGGAAGAGGGCCCGGAGGAAGTTCGCGCTGCCCATGATGAACATCCGGAGCCCGGCCGCGATGGAGGCCGGCGCGAAGTTTCGACGTTGGAAGAGGGTGAAGTCCACCATGGGCGAGGCGGTCCGGTGTTCCCAGCGCCAGAAGGCCAGCCCCAGCCCCAGGGCCAGCCCCAGCAGGCGCCAGTCCTGGAGGGGGGGCACACCGGTCACCGTGCGGCTGGAGAGGTAGAACATGGTGGCCACCAGGGTGCCGCCCAGCAGGCCTGCCCCCACCCAGTCCATCTGTCCCAGGTCCAGGCCGTTGTCCGGTGGGGCCAGGGCGGGGAGCTGCCGGTAGACCCCATAGAGGGCGATGAGCGCGGCGGTGAGGCTGAGCAGGAAGATCGCGTTCCAGCCCACGTGGTCCACCACGAAGCCCCCCAACAGGGGCCCGGCCATGGACGCGGCCGGCGCCGTGGAGCTCCAGGTCCCCATGGCCTTGCCCTGTTCGTCCGCGGGGAAGAGCTCCGAGATGATGGCGATGGCCAGGGGATTGACCCCTGCGGTGCCCACGCCCTGGAGGGCCCGCCCCAGGATGAGCATGGCCAGGTTGGAGGCCAGGAGACAGATCAGGGAGCCCACCAGGAAGAGGGCGATGCCGATGCGGAAGAGCTTGTCCTTGCCCACCATGTCGCCCAGGCGGCCGTACATGGGGGTGAAGACCACGAAGGGAAGGCTGTAGCCGGTGACGATCCAGGCGGTGGTGTCGGCCTGGACCTGGAAGGCGTCTCGGATCGCGGGCAACGCGACGCCGAACATGGACATGTTCAGGGTGGTCATCCCCACGGGCACCATGAGCCCGATCAGAAGGCCCCGGAGGCTCCATTCCCGGGGGCGGCGCAGGGAGACCAGCAGCTCCAGGAGCTGGAGATGGGGCCTTCGATTACGGGTGGCTGAATGGGGTTGCCTAAAGCGGTTTTGTTCCCCCGGCTCAAGGGCGGAGCGGGGGGTGGACTTGGGTGTGGGCATGGTCGGCCTTTCCGGGTGGAGCGGCGCAACGATACTCTGGCCGGACATTGTACACCGAAGCGAGTGTCTGGCCAAGTGCCGGGCAGGGGGAAATGGGGGGCCGGGGCGGTCGCGGGGTCCCTCCTCCCGGGCCCCACCGTGGTGCAATATGCCTGCCTTTCGAGTCTATTTCGGCATCGTCGGCAAGGGGAGGAGCCCTGTCCACTGTGGAATCCCCTCCCTGGCCCTCCCCGATACGGGGAGGGAACCGGGCATGGGGCTCTTGGGTGCCTCGGGAGCCCACGCGCCACATCCGTGGGGCCGCACCGGTGACGGAATCCTTTTGTCCCGTACTCAGACCTGCATCCTGGAGACGCCCACTCCCATCCAACCCGGTTCCGCTCTCCAGCCCCTCCCCCGAGCCGGGGGCGGCTGGGAGGGGGGCCTCCCTCCGGGGGTATCGTCCACGATCGTCGACAAGGTGGAAGCTCCTGCCCACTGCCCGGGGAGGAGCCGGCCTGGGGCTGCCGGGCCCCACCGTGGTGCAATATGCCCAGCCTTTTCCGCAGGCGTTGACAGCCTGGAGGCCCCGGGGCTACAATAGCCCCGGGTGTTTCCCCCTGGAATCCAGGAGCGAAGGAGGATGGCCGTACGGGTGGGCAGGAGGGTCCGCGTGCCGGTGACGGTGGTGGAGCCGGGACGGGTCCGCCGACGTCGGGACGCGGTGGTGGCCGAGGAGCCCATGGAGATCCGGGTCCAGGCAGGCGGCGAGACGCGGACCGTCGCGGTCACCATGCGCACCCCGGGCGCGGACTTCGAGCTGGCCGCGGGCTTCCTCTACGCGGAGGGCCTCCTGGACCGCCGCGGGGACGTGCGCGCCATCACCTACTGTCTGGACCGGGACGTGGACCCGGAGCAGCGCTACAACATCGTCAACGTGGCCTTGGACCTCTCGGCGCTGCCGGATCTCTCTCCCCTGGAGCGCCATTTCTACACCACCAGCGCCTGTGGCGTGTGTGGCAAGGCCAGCCTGGAGGCCCTGGAGATGCGGAACTGTCCTCTGCTGCCCCCGGGTCCCACGGTCTCGCCCCAGGTGATTCGGGCTCTGCCGGGGCGCATGCAGGCCGCCCAGGAGCTCTTCGGCGAGACCGGTGGTCTCCACGCGGCCGCGCTCTTCGATACCCGGGGCCAGCTCCTATGCCTGCGGGAGGATGTGGGCCGCCACAACGCGGTGGACAAGCTGGTGGGGTGGGCCCTGCTGAACGGCCGGCTTCCCCTCCACGGCCACATCCTCCTGGTGAGCGGCCGCAGCTCCTTCGAGATCCTCCAGAAGGCCGTGGTGGCCGGCATCCCCATCGTGTGTGCGATCTCCGCACCCTCCCATCTGGCCGTGGAGGTGGCCCGACGTTTCCGGGGGACCCTGATCGGTTTTCTGCGGGACGAGCGCTTCAACGTGTACGCGGGAGACCAACGGCTTTCCATGCCCCCCGGAGACGGCCGTTCCTCCTGACCGCCTCCGGCCTCCTCCGGAGCGTCGCCGCCCGGGGGTCCCCTGTCCCCACCAGGGTGATCAGGGAGACGGTGGGCGGCGCGCCCAGGCGCAGGGGGATTCCCTCGCCCAGGCCCTGGTTGATGTAGACGTGGACGCCTCGATGGCGGAAGTAGCCCGCGGCGTGGCGGCGGGCCAGGGGATCGGCCACGTGTTGGCCCCGTTCCAGGAAGGGCAGGCGGATCTGGCCGCCGTGGGTATGGCCCGCCAGCAGGAGCTGGACCCGGTCCATGTGGGGGTCGTCCAACACGTCCGGGTTGTGGCTGAGGAGGGCCACCGGATCCCCCGGCGGGACGGGCTGGAGGGCTCTGGGGAGGTCTGGGCGGCCGTAGCGGTGGTCGTCCACGCCGGCCAGCCACAGTCGGGGCGCCTGGGGATGGAGCTGGTCCAGGCGCAGGGCTTGGTTGTGGAGGATGGCCAGGCCATGCCGCTCCAGCTCCCGGCGGAGGCGGACGGTGTCGTTGGCGCCCGCGGGCGCGGAGTCCAGGTGTCGGTGGAGGATGTACTGGCTGAAGCGGAGCAGCATGCGGAGCCGGCCGGAGAGGCCGGGACCCCAGGGCAGGCGCCCCTCCTGGGCCTCCCGGGCCCGGAAGCTCTGCCAGGTGAAGCGGAGGGTGGTGCGCAGCGCGTAGCTGACGTAGTCGTGGTTGCCCAGGACCCCGAAGGCCCCCAGGCGGGGTCGGGGCAGTGCCCGCAGCAGGGTCAGCACGTTCTCCAGCCCTGGATCCCGTTCCAGGAAGTCCCCGGTGTGGACCAGTAGGTCGTACTCCATGCCCTGGATCAGGCGGAGGACCTGCCGGATCTTGGGCCGTTCCCGTCGGTCCATGCCGTGGAAGTGGAAGTCCGACAGGTGGAGGATGCGGAGCCCCTGGGGCGGGAGCTCCACCCGGTCCAGGGGGATGGTGATCCGCTCCAGGCGAACTCGGAAGGGCTCCCATAGGAGGGCATAGCCGGCCAGGGCGGTGCCCAGCCCGGCCAGGAGCCCTGCGCCGGCCAGGGTGGCTCCCAGGAGTCGAGGGCCGGCGAAGGGCCGCTCGGGCAGGCCAGTGTTCTCGGTCCCCTCGTCCATTTTCCCCAAAGATCCCCTCTTCCAGTGTGCTTTCCCCGTGGAACGGCCGATATGGTATGGGTGAGCCCTGGCTACATGGCCCATGTCCGCCCACGCGTCGAGGGTCGATCTTATCAACAGACGGGGGAACTGCCAAATCCCCTGAAGGTACGGTTGGTTACGGCGGCTTTATGCCTCCCATACAGGGGCAGGCTGGAACGGGAGCGGGGGGACCCCTAGCATGGAGTCGAGGAGGCGGCAGAGATGGTCCATCGACGGTGTCCGCCGTTCCAGGTGCCCTGTTCCCGGATCTGGCTGTGGGGCCTGTTGGGGCTCGTGCTGGTGGCCCTGGCCGGGTGTGGGCGGGAGCGGCCCGAGCCCTCGGCTCGGAACGTCTTCTACGACTATCAGGTCTACGCGGTGGCCGGGAGCGCCGAGGCCGAGCCCCAGGCCACGCCGGCACCGGTCCAGGATCCTGGGCTGGAGCTGGGCACCGCGCCGGTATTGGACCTGGACCTCCAGGCCCGCTGGTCCATTGCCTGGGAGTGCTCCTCGGACCTCTGTACCTTCGACCGGTGCGAGGGCACCGCGTTCGTCAGTGTGCGCAAGCTCCTGGACGAGCGGTGGCTGGAGCTGGACCGTCGGGTGCGGTGGAACGAGGGCTGTGGCAAGCGGACCAGTTGGTTGACCCAGGTGGACCGCTTCACCGGCGAAGAGCGCTATCCCAGCCAGGAGGATCGACTCTTCATCTTCTGGGCCGGCGCCCGGGCGGGGCTTCCCGAGCGGACGGTGGAGCTGGACGACGGCCGGGCTGTGGCGGTCTGGTGTACCGGCCCCCGCACGGCCGAGGTCCAGGAGCGGGACGGCTGGACCACCCTGTACGACGGCGAGGTCTGCTACGACGTCCGCACCGGGATGCTGGTCACCATGTCGTACCTGAAGCGGTGGGTCTTCACCGGTGTCTTCCAGGGAACGGAGTACCAGCGAGCCTACTTCGGCGACATGGAGACCTACGAGCAGGTGCTGGAGGCCACCAACGCCCGGCTCAGCTTTGTGGAGGAGGAGACCCGGTAGACCACGGGCCATGGGGGCCTGTGGACGGCAGATCGCTCGACAGCGGGGGAACTATGGAAGGCGTGCTTTCTGCGCAGAGCATCCGACGGCTGCGGGCCCGGGGCCTGGGGTGGTGTCCTGGTCGATGGGCTGCTCGGGCCCTGTTGGTCCTGGCCCTGGCGTGGCCGGCCTTTGCCGCGGCCGCGGCCGGTCGGCCTCTGCCGCCATCCGGCATCCATGCGGTGGCCCCGGTGCCCGACGATCCGGCCCCGGCTCCGGGCGATCTCTTTCCGGACACCCGGGTCTACAACCAGTTGGCCGGCGAGCTGGAGAGCGCCGGGGAGCTCTCTGTGCCGCCAGGCCAGCCCATGGTGGAGGGCCCAGGGGTCCTGCCCCAGGCGGATGGCCTGGCCCATGGGAACACCCTGTTCCCCACGGCCGCGGCGTGCCTGGATTTCAACGACCCGGCCCGCTGGAACGGCCAGATCTGGTATGCCAGCTATGGCCGCTGGGGCACCTTCGCGGTGGACGACGGCGGCCTCTACCGCGCGGAGAACGTCCGCTTCGACATGGAGCGCAACGTGGGGCCCGGGGATCGCCAGGGCGAGTTCTCCTTCAAGATCGCGGGCGGGCAGCCCTACGCGGCCGGCCTCATCAGCCCGGTCTTCCAGGTGCCCCCCGGCGCGTCGGTGGAGGTCCGGGTCCGATATCTGATGTTCAACCATCCGGCCCTCCGCATCGGTGAACGGGTGGTGAACGACTGGGTCTCCCTGGGGCTGAAGCCGGATGCCCACGGCCCCGAGGCCCGCTACGTGAACGGATACACCCGGGGCCGCTGGAGTGTGCTGGAGAACCGGGTGGTCGCAGGCGAGAGCGGCCAGATCCTGGTGCTGATCCAGGCGGAGAGTCCCGCTCCCTTCAACTCCAACATCTACTTCGACGATGTGGAGATCTGGGTGGACGGGGTGCCCATGGCCGACTGTGGATAGGGGGCGGTGGACGTGAGCGGATGCACGCGGACGAGGGGGAGCCGCCCCGGGCTGTTCCTGGTGCTCCTGGGCCTCGGTGTGCTGGTCGGCCTGGGCCTGACCCGGGCCGCGGACCCGGTGGCCCGCCCGGCTGCGGTCACCGGGGTCACCTACAGCTTTGCCCGGGGCAACGGCGATCTCCTCTCCCTGGCCATGGCCGCGGATGGCCGGACCTTTGCCTTCGCGTCCCAGGCCTCGGACCTGGTGGTGGGCGATGGGAATGGGGTCTCGGATGTCTTCGTCTACAACCCGGTCACCGGGCAGATCAACCGGGCCTCCCTCTCCAACGACGGCCAGGAGGCCAACGGCCCCTCCTTCGATCCCGCGCTCTCCGGGGACGGCCGCTACGTGGCCTTCGCGTCCCAGGCCGACAACCTGGTGCTGGGGGACACCAACGGCCGGCAGGACATCTTCGTGCGGGATCTGGTCACCGGCCTCACCGAGCGGGTCTCCGTGGCCTCGGGGGGCGGCCAGGCCAACGGCGACTCCTTCTACCCGGCCCTCTCCGGGGACGGCCGCTACGTGGTCTTCGCGTCGGACGCGTCCAACCTGGTGGTGGGCGATACCAACCAGAGCCGGGACATCTTCCTCCACGACCGGCACACAGGCCAGACCCGCCGGATCTCCCTGAGCTCCGAGGGCGAGCAGGCGGACCGGGACGCCACCCTGCCCGCCATCAGCGGCGATGGCCGCTACGTGGTCTTCGAGTCCCTGGCCACGAACCTGGTGGCCGACGACCGGAACAACACCTCGGACATCTTCCTCCACGACACCGTGGCCGGCACCACGGTCCGGATCTCCGTGGCCGTCGATGGGACCGAGGCGGACGGCCCCTCCCACCTGGCGGCCATCTCCGCGGACGGTCGGGTGATCGGCTTCCGTTCCTTCGCCACCAACCTGGTGGCGGGCGACACCAACCAGACCTGGGACGTCTTCGTGGTGGAGCGGGAGACGGGATGGGTGGAGCGGGTTTCCCTGGCCAGCGACGGGACCCAGGGCAACCCCTCCCTGGTGAACCCCCAGCTCGACCCGGCCCGACCCAGCCTCTCCGGGGATGGTCGGTTCGTGGCCTTCCAGTCGGATGCCGACAACCTGGTGCCCGGCGACACGAACCAGGTGGCCGATGTCTTCGTGCGGGACCGTCAGACGAACCAGACGGAGCGGGTCTCTGTGGGCAACGACGGCTCCCAGGGCCAGGCCCACGCGTTCCGGCCGGTCCTCTCCGGGGACGGCCGCTACGTGGCCTTCCTGTCCCGGGCCACCGGGCTCCTGGCCAGCACCAGCGGACCGGACGTGGTGATCGGCTTCTACCGGGACCGCACCGCGCCCACCCCCACCGCGACCCCCACGGCCACGCCCACGGCCACCTGGACGCCCACCCCCACCCCCACCCGGACCGCCACCCCCACGCCGACCCCCACGCCCACCTTCCCCGTGCGGGCGGTGTTGCCCTTGGTGGTGCGGGGCATCTCCCTGCCCACGCCCGAGCTGGCCTCGGTCCACAACGCGGACCTGGACAACCGCTACACCCTGGCGTGGACCGCCTCGATCCCCGAGAACGCCTGGGTGGAGTTCCAGCTCCAGGAGGCCACCACTCCGGACTTCCAGGACGCCCGACTGGTCTACCAGGGCCCCGGGGCCCAGTGGGAGATCGCGGACCAGGCGCCGGGAACCTACTACTACCGGGTGCGGGCCTGGGCCGGCATCAACGTGGGCGGGTGGAGCGTGCCTCGGTCGGTCCAGATCTACCCCCTTTACGTGGGGCTCCGCCTGCGCTGGGAGGGCACCGGGCGCATCCAGCGTGCCAACGGGGCCATCGAGCCCCTCGGCTACCGGTGGGAGCAGACCTTCACCCAGGCCGTGGCCGGAACCGTGGCCCGGAGCGTGGGGCGCCAGTGGTTCGACCCGAACCCCCGCAACTGGCCCGGCCAGGAATGGACCGAGGACTACGATGTGGCCGATGGCCGGTTGGTGGCCACTTCCCTGGCCGGTGATGGCCCCCGGGAATGGGGCTACCCCTGGCTGCTCCCCTACGGGTTGGACCTGACCGGCTTCCGGGCGGTCAGCGTGGACGGCCAGGTCTTCCGGCTGGAGGGGCCGCTCCAGGGCCTGGTGGCCGGCCGCGTCCGCTCCTACTGGCGCCTGGTGAACCGGGACCCCATCGTGTTGTGGGACGACGGCCCGGGCACCCGCCAGGTGGCCGATCCGGGCCAGGTGGAGCTGTGGTACGCGGCCCAGGTGCCGGGCCTCTTGCTCCACGCGGCCATGGCCTACCGGGTGGAGGATCCCGAGGCCCCCTACCAGGTCCAGTATGCCTTCGACCTGGTGAGCCCAGATCCACAACCCTGACGCAGACGAGGGCACGATCCATGGGGCGAAGAAGCGCGCGACGGCTGGGTGTGGTGTGTCTCCTGTTGGGGGTCCTGGCCTGGGCCACCGGCCAGGCCCGGGGAGGCCTCTCCACACCCCTCAACACCCCGCCGACCATCAGCAGCATCTCCAACCAGACGGTGGACGAGGACGTCACCCTGGGGCCCTTGGCCTTCACCATCGCCGACGCCGAGACCCCCGCGGACCAGCTCACCCTCTTTGCTCTGTCCAGCAACGAGACCCTGATCCCCCTCGCCAACGTGGTCTTCGGCGGCTCGGGCACCGACCGGGAGGTGACCCTCACCCCCGCGGCCGACCGCTCGGGCCAGGCCATTGTCACCCTGGTGGTGAGCGACGGCACAGAGACGGCCCAGACCTCCTTCGTGGTGACCGTGAACCCGGTGGACGATCCACCGGTGATCCAGCCCATCCCCAACCAGGAGACCGTGGAGGGGACCGCCACCAGCCCCATCCCCATCACCCTGTCGGATGTGGACACCCCCCTGGACAACTTGACCCTGACCGCCACCAGCAACGACACCCTGTTGCTGCCCCCCGGGAGCTTTGTCTTTGGGGGCAGCGGGGGCAGCCGGACCCTCACCATCACCCCGGCCCCGGGCGTCACCGGCAGCGCGCAGGTGGTGGTCACCGTCAGCGACGGCAACGGCACGGCCACCGCGAGCTTCAACCTCACCGTCACCCCCGCGAACCAGCCGCCGGTGATGGAGTTCATCCCCGACCAGCAGACCCTGGAGGACACTGCCCTGGTGGTCACCTTCCAGGTCTCGGACCCGGAGACCCCCAGCGACAACCTCTTCTACACCGCGGAGTCCTCCGACACCGCGCTGGTGCCCAACGGCAACCTCATCCTGGGCGGCACGGGCAACACCCGGCAGCTCACCATCACCCCGGCCCCAGACCGGTTCGGGACCACGAACATCACCGTCCGGGTGAGCGACGGCGAACTCACGGCCAGCCGGACCTTCAAGCTCACGGTGGTCGCGGTGGACGATCCGCCCTCCCTGGCGAACATCCCCTCCCAGGTGACGCCGGAGGACACGCCCCTGGTGATCACCGCCGCGGTGACCGACGTGGACACCTCGCCCCAGGAGATGTCCGTCACCGCCACCAGCACCAACGCCACCCTGGTGCCCAACGGCAACATCCAGATCCAGGCCCTGGACACGGGCTTCCAGATCACCGTCACCCCCGCGGCCAACGAGACCGGCTCCACCATCATCCTGGTGACGGTCAGCGACGGCACCAATATCGACACCGACTCCTTCCAGGTCACGGTGACCCCGGTGAACGACCCCCCCACCATCGTCCCCTTCGGCGACCAGACCACCCAGGAGGACGTGCCCCTGGGCCCGCTGCCCTTCGTGGTCCAGGATCTGGAGTCCCCCAGCGAGGCCATCACCGTCACCGCGTCCTCGGACAACCTGAGCCTGGTGCCCCTGGAGAACATCCAGTTGAGCGGCCAGGGCCTGGTCCGCTACCTGACGGTAACGCCCCGGGCCAACCGCTACGGCAAGGCCGTCATCACCCTCTGGGCCGATGACGGCACGGACGTGGGCAGCTACTCCTTCGTCCTCACGGTGGAGTCTGTGAACGACCCGCCGGTGATGGAGGACATCCCCGACCAGACCACGGACGAGGACACTCCCCTGACGGTCCTCTTCATGGCCTACGACGAGGAGTTGACCCCGGCCCAGCTCACCTACCGCGCGGTCAGCGCGGACGATCTCCTGCTCCCTTCCCAGGACATCCGCTTCAGCCTGGCCTACAACGGCACCCGCATGACCCTGACCCCGGGGCCGGATCTCTTCGGCACCGTGCTGGTCACCGTGACCGTGGACGACGGCGACCTGGCCGTCTCCGACACCTTCTTCCTCACGGTGAACCCGGTGAACGACCCGCCGACCTTCTCCCGGATCTTCAACCAGAGCATCGCGGAGGGCCAGACCATCACCGTGCCCTTCACCGTGGACGACGTGGACTCGGCTCCCCAGGACATCCAGGTGAGCGCGAGCTCCTCCAACCCAGACCTGGTGCCCAACGAGAACCTGGCCCTGCTGCGGGAGGGCAACCAGTGGTCCCTGGTGGTGGAGCCCACAGCCGGGGCCTACGGCACCACCACCATCACCCTGACCGCGGACGACGGCGTGGACACGGCCACCACCGCCTTCGAGATCACCACCAACGCCTATCCCATCCTCTCCCCCATTCCGGACCAGACCCTGGTGGAGGACGCGGTCCACACGGTGGACTTCACGGTGGACGACCCCGATACGCCCCTGAGCGGGCTGCGCTTTGAGTTCGAGTCCACCGATCCCGGGGTGATCCCCCTCACCGGCCTCCGGGTGGGCGGCAACGGCCAGAACCGCACCCTGACCATCACTCCCGCGCCCGCGGCCTCGGGCGTCAGCACGGTCACCCTCTGGGTGGACGACGGCCTCCTGCGCGCCGGGGTCACCTTCCGGGTGACCGTGGTGGCCGAGAACGATCCCCCGGACATCGGGGCCATCCGGGATCGGCTGATGGACCAGGACACCTCCCTCACCATGGAGGTGACCGTGACCGATGAGGACAGCGACCTGAGCGTGATCTCCCTGTGGGGCACCTCGTCGGATCCGTCCATCGTGCCCGACGAGAACATCCAGGTGACGGGCCAGGGCGATCGACGCACGGTGACCATCACCCCCGCGCCCGGCCAGTTCGGCGTGGTCACCATCCGCCTGACCGCCAGCGACGGCGATGCCACGGGCTACGAGGAGTTCACCCTGACCATCAACGGCCGCCCCTACGTGGAGGACCCCGGGCTCCTCTCCCTGCCCGAGGACTCCGAGGAGCGCTTCGCGGTCACCATCGGCGATCCCGACACAGAGGAACAGCGGCTGGTCCTCCAAGCCCGCAGCGGGAACCCGGACATCCTCCCGGACACGGAGATCCGGCTGGAGGGACAAGGGCTGGAGCGCACCCTGGTGCTGCGCCCCCTGCCGGACCGCTACGGCACCTTCACCATCACCCTGACGGTCTTCGACGGCCGGATCTCCGGCTCCCGAGAGGTGCCCGTCCAGGTGACCCCGGTGAACGACGGGCCTTCCATCGAGACCCTGGAACCCCAGACCACCCAGGAGGATACCCCCATCGGGCCCATTCCCATCCTGGTGGACGACATCGACACCGAGCTGGACCAGTTGAGCCTGTACGCCACGGCCGCGGACACGGCCCTGGTGCCCCTGACCCAGATCCGTTTCGGCGGCCAGGGAGCCAATCGAGAGCTGATCGTCGCCCCGGCCCCGGACATGTACGGCACCACCACCATCACGGTGACCGTGAGCGACGGCCTCCTCAACGCCAGCACCCACTTCACCCTCACCGTGTTGCCGGTGAACGATGCCCCGGTCATCCATCCCATTCCCGACCAGCAGGTGGCCGAGGACGGCCGTCTGACCGTCCCCTTCACCGTGGAGGACGTGGACGACCCGGCGGAGGACCTGGTCCTCTCGGCCCGCTCCTCCGACCCAGCGCTGCTGCCCCTCTCGGGCATTCGCCTGCAGGGAAGCGGCCGGGAGCGGACCCTGGAGCTGACCCCCCAGCCGGACCGGATCGGCTCGGTCCAGGTGACGGTGGTGGCCAGCGATGGCCGCCTGACCACCCAGGAGACCTTCACCCTCCACGTGGGGCCGGTGAACGATGGGCCCGTGCTCGCCCCCATCCCCGACCAGACGGTCCCGGAGGACCTGGTCCTCCAGGTGCCCTTGGAGATCACGGACATCGACACGCCCGGAGACCGCCTCCGTCTACGGGCCACCTCGGGGGAGATCGGCGTGGTCCCGGACGAGAACCTCTGGTTCACCGGAGAGGGCTTCCAGCGGACCCTGCACCTGAAGTCCGCGCCGAACCGGAACGGCACCGCGGCCATCACGGTGGAGGTGAGCGACGGCCAGTGGACCGCCACCCAGACCTTCCAGGTCACGGTGACCCCGGTGAACGACCCTCCCACGGCCCGAGACGACCGCTACCGCATCGTGGCCCTGGGCATGGCGAACCTGCCCGTGGCCGCCAACGACTACGACGTGGACCGGGATCCCCTCCGGGTGGTGGCCGTCTCCCAGGGCCAGTACGGCGCGGTGAGCATCAATTCGGACAACACCCTGCGCTACATGATGCCGCCGGGCTTCCTGGGCACGGACGTCTTCAGCTACACGGTCTCCGACGGCCAGGGAGGGATGGCCGTGGCCCGGGTCACTGTGGAGATGGTGGACCGGGTCGGGCCCGCGGATCCCCAGATCCACCGGGTGCGGCCGGACCAGGGGGACAACGGCCGTTCCCGGCGTATCACCCTGGAGGGCCAGGGGTTTCAGCCCGGGGCCACCGTGGCCCTGGGGCCCTATCCCCTGCCAGATGCCCAGGTGGTGGATCCATCCACCATCCAGGTGACGGTGCCGGCCTTCCTCCCGCCCCAGCGCTACGACCTGGTGGTGCGCAACCCCGATGGCGTGGTGGCCGTCCGCACCGGGGCCTATCGGGTGACCACCCAGGGCCTGGCCGTGACCCAGGTGCGGCCGGGCTTTGGCCAGGCCCATCTGCCGGTGACCTTGAACGTGTACGGCGTGAACTTCGAGCCCGAGAGCCAGGTGTGGGTGGACGAACGCCCGGTGGAGACCGTTTACATCGGCCCCGGCCATCTCCAGGCCCGCCTGCCGGGTGGCTTCCTGGAGCCCGGGGCCCGGCCGGTGACCGTGCGCAACCCCGACGGCAGCCAGGCCACCCTGGCCGAGGGCTACACGGCCTACGGCCCCGGGGACGACGACCTGTTGGCCCGGCCCTACGAGCTGTGGACCGAACCCGGGGTGCTGCGGGTCGGTCAGACGGCCCAGATCGGGCTTCGGGTCCATCGTCCGGGGGGCGACCGGCTGCTCCTGGACGTGCCGGTGGCCTTCTACTACGGCGAGCCGGGCCTGGACACCTTCATCGGCCGGACGGTGGTCCCTCGGCTGGAGCCCGGCGGCGCGGATGCCACGGTGCCGGTAGTGTGGACTCCTCCCGCGCCCGGTGTCTACACCCTCTTCGCCCGGATCGATCCCGATGGCCGGATCCCAGAGAGCGACGAGCAGAACAACCAGATCTTCCGCACCGTGACGGTGCTGCCGACCCAACCGGACTTCCAGGCGCCCCAGGTGCTGGCCCTGCGGATCGACGGCGGCCAGGAGACCACCACCCGGCGCCCCGTCTCCCTGACCGTGGCGGCCGCGGACGTGGGCTCCCAGGTCCAGGCGGTGACCTTTGTGGAGTACGAGTACGTCCGGGCCAGCGATCGCTGGGTGCCGGTCCAGTGGTCCGAGTGGTTGACCTACACTCCGGGCATGGCCTACCCATGGACGTTGCTGCCCACGCCGGGGCGCCGCTATCTGCGGGCCTGGGCAGTGGACGCCCAGGGCAACATCTCCAGGGGATCGGCCCTGGCCGGGATCAACTACGCGCCGCCGGGCCGCGACGCGTTGGCCCGGGACGAGGTGCGCCTCTTTCGCTACCGGCTGCGCCAGGGAGATCACCTCTCCGCGTTCGTGATCCCCCAGCAGGGCGATCCGGACATCTACATCTGGCCGCCGGACCACGCGGTTCGGGGAGCCTGGGTCACCAACCTGCGGGAGGATGTGGACGAGCTGGGGGTGGTGGCCCCCCTGGACGGGGAGTACCAGGTGGAGATGGTGGGCTTCGACGACACGGTCTACCAGTGGGTGGTGGAGGTGCGCCCTGGAGGGCCTCGCCTCGGCCCTGGGGGCCACAGCAACCTGGACACCACCAAACCTCTCCGGCTGGAGCCCTTCATCCCGGTGGATCGGGTCCCGGCCCCGGGCTATGGGCTGCCCCCGGGCCCTCCCCAGTTCGGGCTGGACCTCCCCGGGGACGGGGCCCCCCATCGGCTCTTCCTCCCTGCGGTGCGGCGGTAAGGCCCCAGGGAGGCCGAGGTGGGCCGAAGGAGAGGGCGGGGGTCTGCCTTGGGACCATTCTGCGACTGCCGGTATAATGGACACACCGGGAGAACTCCGCGTGGAGACCGGGGAGAGGCCCCCCAGGCCGCTTCCCGGCCCGGTCTCTGGCTCGGCGGAGAGGCGGACCATGGACGAAAGGCTACGCAGTCGCAGGACCCTGTTGACCCCTCTGGGCCAGGAGCTGCCCAGACGTCCTCTGATCGGGGTGACCATGGGGCGGGAGCGGTCCCAGCGCTTCTTCGGCCTTCCTCTCTACATCATGAACCAGACCTACGTCCGGGAGCTGGAACGTCGAGGAGCCCTGCCGGTGATGATCCCCCTCCACATGAGCGAGGCCACCCTGTGGGGCATCTTCGACCAGCTCGACGGTCTCTTCCTGCCCGGCGGCGAGGACATCGATCCCAGCCACTACGGCGAGACCCGCCACGAGCTCCTGGGGCCGGTGGACCGGGAGCGGGACCGCACGGAGCTGCTGCTCACCCGTTGGGCTCTGGCCGCGGGCATGCCCATCCTGGGGATCTGCCGAGGGGTTCAGCTCCTCAACGTGGCCGCGGGGGGCACCCTCTACCAGGATCTGACCAGCCAACGTCCGGATCTCCACAAGCACGACTTCTACCCACCCAAGTACGAGCGCTTCCGCATCAGCCACGCGGTCCAGATCGAGCCGGACAGCCGACTGGCCCGGATCCTGGGCCAGATCCACGAGATCAACTCCATGCACCACCAGGGCATCAAGGAACTGGGGCACCTGCTCCGGGTGGTGGCCGTCGCGGAGGACGGCCTGCCGGAGGCGGTGGAGGTGCCCGAGCTGCCCTTTGTCCTGGGAGTGCAGTGGCATCCGGAGGAGCTGGCCAAGACAGACCAACACAGCGCGGATCTCTTCTACCACTTCGTCCTGGCCGCGGCGAGCAACTGGCGGGCGGAGGTGCCCCCTGGTTGGACCGACCGGGTACACCAGATCCTGGCCCGGATCCGACGCCGCCTGGCCGAAGAGCCCCTCCGGGCCCCGGACGGAGACCTGCCCCCCACCCCGGGCACGGACCCGGCTACCGTGGCCCAGCTCTGAGGGCCCCCGGAAAAGGACCATGGAGCACCCTGGCAGTGGCAGAGGAGCCCGGCCAGGCCGGGCATGGGCCGTTCTCGGCCTGCTGATATGGGGCCTGGCCTGGTGGGTCGGCTCGGCCCTGGCTCCGGTCTCCTCACCCCCCGGGGCCTTGGCCCAGGCCTCGGACCCGGCGGAATATGCCCCCTGGCTCCTGTGGATCCAGGGCCTGTCCCGGCTGCCCGCGCCCGTGCAGACCTCCCTGCGGGTCCATGCTCGGTTGCCCGGGGATCGGGCGTTGGCCAGTGCCAGGCCCCAGGACCTTCCCGGCCTGGCAGCTCCTGGGATCCAGATCCAGGTGTTGGCCCGGGAGACCCAGGGGAAGGTCTTCTACCTGGTGGACCGGGCCACCTGTTCCCAGGCCTGTCTGACGTCTTCCCCGGCCGTGGGCCCCACCTGGGCTTCCCTCCACACCATCGGGACGTGGGCCCTGGTGGCCGTGGACCGGGCCGGGGAGTCCGGCTTCGTGGCCGAGATGCTCCGGCAGGGCGCGGCCATCTCCCTGGTGGATCCTCTGCCCCTGCCCCTCTGGACCCTGGCCCCGGCACCGGAGGGAGCCGGATATCCACCTCGCCCCCAGCTTCGAGCCGAGCCCGATCCCCAGGTGGCGGGTCTCCTGGGCCGGATCAGCCCGGAGACGCTGCGCCCCTGGCTCCAGGTACTGAGCGGTCAGGAGCCCGCGTCCCTCCCCGGCGGCTCGGTGACCCTGACCACCCGCTACACCCTCTCGCCCCGCATCCGGGACGCAGAGCGTTACCTCTACACGGCCATCCAGAAGATGGGCCTGGAGCCGGTCTACGTGCCCTGGGTGTACGGCGACTTCAGCGGCCGCAACCTGGTGGTGGACCTGCCCGGTACCCAGTACCCGGAGCGGATATGGCTGGTGGGCGGCCACTTCGACACCAACTCGGAGGTCCCCTACACCGCCGCGCCCGGTGCCGACGACAACGGGACCGGGGTGGCCGCCACCCTGGTGCTCCTCCAGCTTCTGAAGGGACAGCGCCTGGCCGAGACCGTTCGCTTTGTCTTCTTCTCCGGGGAAGAGCAGGGGCAGTGGGGTTCCAGACGCTATGCCCGAGAGCTGAGCCTGGCCGGGGAACAGGTGCAGGGGTACATCGACCTGGACATGATCGGCTTCGACGGCGACCGGGACCGGGTGGTGGAGCTCCACACGGGCACCGGCCCTCTTTCCAACGAGCTGGGCTCCGCGCTGATGGCCGCCGCGGAGCGCTATGGCCTGGGCCTGGTGTTCGAGCGGAAGGACACCACCGCCAGCCGTTTCTCGGACCACTCCGCCTTCTGGGACTACAACTACCCCGCGGTGTTGGTCATCGAGAACTTCTTCACGGACGCACGGCCCCGGGATCGCAACCCCTACTACCACACCCGCGGGGATCGGGTGGACCCGCTGGACCTGGACTACACCGCCCGTATCGCGCAGATGGCCCTGGCCGCCCTGGCCGACCTGGCCGGGCTCCAGCCGTCCTCGGACAGCCCGACCCCCACGCCCCCTGCGACGCCCGCCCCGCCGTCCCCTACCCCCACGCCGGGCTCGCTGCCGGGGTGCGAGAACCGGGTGGTGAACGGCGGGTTCGAGGAGCTGGCGGAGCCGGTCTGGCGTTTCGGCAACACGCCCTACCCCGCGGCCATCGTGGCCGGCCCTGTGGTCCACACGGGCACTCGAGCCCTGCGCCTGGGGATCCCCGTGGCCGGGGACAACCGTCTGGCCCACTCCTCGGCCTTCCAGCCAGTGGCCCTCCCCGAGGACGTGGAGACCGTTCGCCTGGCCCTGGCCGTGTGGGATGGCGGCTTGGGCGATGGGGTGGACTACCGGGAGGTCCTGTTGCTGGACGCAGGGTACGGGTACCTGGCCACCCTGGGGCGGGATCCGGCCCGTGGGACGGAGCGGTGGCGTGTGTTGGAGTACGATCTCACGGCCTACCGAGGGCGGACAGTGGTCCTCTATCTGAACGTGTACAACGACGGCCGGAGCAGCCATCTGTGGCGCTACGTGGACGATGTGGCGGTGTGGGCCTGCCGGCCGGTGCCGCCTACCCCCACCCCTATGGCGACCCCCACGCCCACTCCCGAGGCCCTGGCCACTCCCTCCCCTACGCCATGGCCTACCACTCCACCCACTCCTGCTCCGGCTTACCGGGGCTATCTTCCCTGGGTACAGGGCAAATGACTGGGCTGAGGCGCAGCTCCTGGGCGAGGCGTTCCATCCTCCTTGGAGGGGCGGGATGGAGAGCTGGAGGGGTTATCCCCGGCCCTCCCCGTCCCGCAGTTTCTCCTCCAGGGCCGCGATGCGCTCGCCCTGGCTGACGATGAGCTCGGCCAGGAAGCCCACCAGAAAGAGAAGGACGCTGATGACGGCCAGGGTGCTGGCCGCCCAGAAGATGGGCCGTTGCTGTTTGCCCACCAACAGGTAGAGGCCTGTCAGGTAGGCGAGGATGGCCAGGCTGACCGTGATCCCTATCAGCCCCAGGCCGCCGAAGAAGCGCATGGGCGCCCGACTGAAGGTCAGCAGGAACTTGACCACCAGCACGTCCAGGAAGCTGATGGGGATCCGGCGGAAGCCGAACTTGCTGCTCCCGGCCGGCCGAGGCTGGTAGAAGGTCCGCACCTCGCCCACCCGGAAGCCGTTGTGCACCGCGATCATCAGGAGGAAGCGGTGCCAGTCGGAGCGGAGGGGCGGAAAGCTCTCCACCACCTCCCGGCGCATGGCCTTGATCCAGTTGGCATCGTGGACGTCCACCCCGGCCAGATGGCGCATGACGAAGTTGTAGATCGCGCTGGCCAGGGCCTTCCCGTCCCGGCGGCCCTGGCGCCAGCCCGCCACCACGTCCAGGTTGTGGGCCTCCATGTGGCGGACCAGGGCGGGGATGTCCATCTGGGGATCGGACTCCATGTCCCCGGGGATGAGGACCACGATCTCCCCCTGGCTGGCTCGGAACATCCGCTGCAGGGCCGCGGTCATGCCCAGGCTCTGGCGGTGGGTGAGGACCCGGAGGGCCGGGTAGCGTTCCTGGAGCTGGGCCAACACCCGACCGGTGCCGTCGGTGGAGCCATCGTCCACCACCAGGACCTCGCCCGGGCATCCCAGCTCCTGGAAGGCCGCGAAGGACCGTTCCACCACCTGGGCGATGGTGGCCTCTTCGTTGCGCGCGGGGATCACCACCGAGAGCCGGGGGCGCTGTGGGCGCTCCGGCGGCCGGGCCTCGGTCGGCTTCGAGGATGGGACCGGAGGGGCAGGTGGGGACACGTCCACGGGATCAGCCCTCCAGGAACCCTCGGACGGCCTCCACCACCCGGTCCTGCTGGGCCTGGGTCATCTCCGGGTAGAGGGGGAGGCTCAGGCAGGTCTCGGCAACGGCCTCGGTGACCGGCAGGTCGCCGGCCCGGTAGCCCAGCTCCCGGTACGCGGGCTGGAGATGGAGCGGGATGGGGTAGTGGATCCCCGCGGCGATGCCCTGCCCCTGGAGGTGGGCCAGGAGTTCGTCCCGTCGAGGGGTGCGGACCACGTAGAGGTGCCAGGCAGGGCTGGCTTCCGGGGCCACATGGGGGAGGACGAGCTCCAGGTCTGCCAGGAGGGCCGTGTAGCGAGCGGCCAGACGACGGCGGTGGGAGGTCCACCTGTCCAGGTGGGCCAGCTTGGTCCGCAGCACCGCGGCCTGGAGCGCGTCCAGCCGTTGGCCGAAGCCCGGGATCTGGTGGATGTACTTCTCGTGGCGGCCGTGGTTGCGCAGGAGCCCGATCCGTTCGGCCAGGGCCGGGTCGTCGGTGGTGACGGCGCCGGCATCGCCGTAGGCGCCCAGGTTCTTGCCGGGGAAGAAGCTGAAACAGGCCGCGGTGCCCAGGCTGCCTACCCGGCGCCCCTGCCACTCCGCGGCGTGGGCCTGGGCCGCGTCCTCTACCAGGGCCAGGCCGTGCTGCTGGGCGATGGCCCGAAGCCGGGCCATGTCCGCGGGGTGGCCGTAGATGTGCACGGGCAGGATGGCTCGGGTCTGGGGAGTGATGGCGGCCTCCACCTGGTCCGGGTCCATGGTGTAGGTCCGGGGGTCCACGTCCACGAAGACGGGTTGGGCTCCGGTCGCGGAGATGGCCTCCGCGGTGGCGATGAAGGTATGGGCCACGGTGATCACCTGGTCTCCGGGGCCGATGTCCAGGGCCCGCAGGGTCAGCTCCAGGGCTGCCGTGCCGCTGGCCACCCCCACGCAGAAGCGGGCTCCACAGAACGCGGCGAAGGCCTCCTCGAAGGCCTGCACCTCGGGGCCCAGGATGAAGCGGGCGCTGCGCAGAACCTCCTCCATGGCCGCGTGCACCTCGTCACCGATGGCCGCGTACTGGGCCTGGAGGTCCACTAGGGGAATCGGGGCTGGGTTCGTCATGGGTCCAGATCTGCTCCGATGCTGTGCCGGCGCGGCCGACGCCGGATCCTCGGCTCCACGGTCTGGGCTCCATTGTACGGGAGGGGCGGGGATCCACCAATTTCCGGCCTGGGGAGGCCGGGTTTCGGCCCTGTGGGGCAGCTCGTTCCCTCGCCGCGCACCCTGGCTGGGTCGATTTGGTTCGCCTGGGGCTCTCTGCTATAATGGGGACGTTGCATCGGGGCGTAGCGCAGCCCGGCAGCGCGCTTCGTTCGGGACGAAGAGGTCGGAGGTTCAAATCCTCTCGCCCCGACTGCACC
>JALSIX010000149.1 GCA_026989655.1 Caldilineaceae bacterium | reverse complement strand
GAGGATAACTATGCGAATCAAGTGCGCATCCGCATCTGGAGACGCCCCCGGCCCACCTACGACAGCGGCTGGGTGAGCATCAACCAGGACCAGGCCAAGATCCTGGCCCACAACATCGGCGGCGACCCGGAGCACTACGTGGTGGACATGCAGTACCGCAGCGGCAACAGCGGCGTGAACCAGCGCTACTACGGCGGCGCAGACTTCGGCGCCAACCCGGCCCCCGGTGCCAACCCGAACGACCGGGTGGCCGCCTACTGGCGCTCCCTGAACAGCAACACCATCACCGTCTACCGCCGACCCGAGGACATCTACGCGCCGGAGGTGCGCATCCGCATCTGGCACTACTGGCAGCCCACCCCACCGGACTACGACAGCGGCTGGGTGAGCCTGGCCCCAGGCGCGGCGGCCACCAACCTGATCCACGGCCTGGGCGGCAACGCGGCCAACTACCTGGTGGACATGCAGTACAACAGCACCGGCAGCGGCATCAACCAGCGCTACTACGGCGGCGCAGACTTCGGCACCAAGGCCTTCAACGGCACCCGGACGGACGACCGGGTGGGCGCCTACTGGCGCTCCCTGAACAACAACACCATCGCCCTCTTCCGCCGGGCCGAGGACGACTACGCGGCCCAGGCCCGGATCCGCATCTGGAAGATGCCCAGGCCCGACTACGACAGCGGCTGGGTGGCCCTGAACCAGAACCAGGCCAGGACCCTGGTCCACGGCCTGGGTGGGGACATCGGCGACTACCTGGTGGACATGCAGTACCGCAGCGGCAACAGCGGCGTGAACCAGCGCTACTACGGCGGCGCAGACTTCGGCACCAACCCGGCCCCCGGCGCCAACCCGAACGACCGGGTGGGGGCCTACTGGCGCACCCTGAACAGCAACACCATCACCGTCTACCGCCGGCCCGACGACATCTACGCGCCGGAGGTGCGCATCCGCATCTGGCGCGTGGCCAAACCCGACTACGACAGCGGCTGGGTGGCCCTGAACCCGGACCAGGCCAGGACACTGGGCCATCCGGTAGGCGGCAACCCGGAGCTCTACCTCATGGCCATGTGGCAACAGGCCACGGGTGTCAACGGCGTGAACCAACGCCACTACGGCGGCGCGGACTTCGGCGTCAACCCGCCCAGCGGCTACAGCCCGGACGACCGGGTGGGCGCCTACTGGCGTAGCCTGACCTCCAGCTCGATCGCCGTCTACCGCCGGCCCGAGGATGGCTTCGCCCGCTGGGTCCGAGTGCGCATCTGGGACTACAGCCAGCGGGTCTACCTGCCCCTCCTGCAGAAATGAGGAAGCGCCCCCGACCGAGGTAGGGGCGCCATCCGGGGCGCTGCGGCAGAGGCCCTGGGGCTCACCGGGCCGACGTCTCGGCCCCAGAGGCCGAGGCCACAGGCTCCAGCACGGGCTCCAGGGCCTGGAGGGTCTCCAGAGGGAGGTGGCAGAGGATCCGGTGCCCCTCCGCGGGCTCCCGCCAGGGCGGTCTCTCCTGCGCGCAGACGGCGCCGTTGTCCGGCAGCAGGTGTCGACGGGGACAGCGGGTGTGGAAGGGACATCCCGACGGTGGGGAGAGCGCGCTGGGCACATTGCCCTCCAGCCGGATGTGCCGCTGGTGGGCGTCCGGGTCGGGGATGGGGACCGCGGAGAGCAGGGCCTCGGTGTAGGGGTGGTAGGGCGGCGCGTAGATGGCCTCCGCGGGGCCGAACTCCATGATCTGGCCCAGGTACATGACCGCCACGTAGTCCGAGAAGAAGCGCACCACGCTCAGGTCGTGGGCGATGAAGATCATGGTGGTGCCGTATCGCTGCTGGAGCTCCAGGAGAAGGTTCAGCACCGCGGCCTGGACCGAGACATCCAGCGCGCTGACCGGCTCGTCGCACAGGATCAGCTCGGGCCGGGAGGCCAGAGCCCGGGCGATGCCCACCCGCTGCTTCTCGCCCCCGCTGAGCTGGCGGGGCAGCCGATCGTAGTAGCTGGCGTCCAGGCGCACCGCCTCCAACAGGCGGACCACCTCCCGGTACTCCTCCTCCCGGGTCTGCACCTTTCGAAAGCGACGCAGGGGCCGCCCGATCTGGTGCCCCACGGTATAGGCCGGGTTCATGGTGGAGTCCGGGTTCTGGAAGACCATCTGCAGCTCCTCGATGACCTCCAGGGGCCGCTGGGAGAGGTCCACGGTGATGTCGAAGCCCAGGAACTCGGCCCGTCCGTCCGTGGCGCTCTCCAGGCCGATGAGGGTCTTCACCAGGGTGCTCTTGCCACAGCCCGATTCCCCCACGATGCCCAGGGTCTTGCCCCGGGGCACCTGGAAGCTCACCTCCTGGACCGCCTGGACGAACCGCTTGGGGGTCAGGCCCAACACATCCCGCAGCGAGTTCCCCTGGGCCGTGTAGTACTTCCTCAGGCGGTCCACCTCCAGGATGATCTCCCCGGTCCGGCCGTTGGGCTCCGGCGCCTGGGGAAGGGGGAAGGCCAGATCCGGCGGCGGGGTCCACGCACGGGGGTCGATGGTCTCGGCCAGATGGCAGCGGACCATGTGCTCGGCCCGGTAGGGCCGGAACCCGGGCCGTTCGGCCACGCAGCGCTCCTCCGCGTGGTCGCAGCGAGGGTGGAACACGCAGCCTTCGGGCCGCTGATCCGGGGGCGGCACCCGACCGGGGATGGGATAGAGGACTGCGCTGCGCTTGTCCTGGCCCAGCCGGGGCACACAGCGCATGAGACCCTGGGTGTAGGGGTGGCGAGGATCCTGGAAGATCTCCCGCACCGGGGCCCGTTCCACCAGCTCGCCCGCGTACATGACCCCCACCCGATTGCAGACCCGGGCCACCACCCCCAAATTGTGGCTGATGTAGAGGATCGCGGTGTCGAACTCCCGTCGAAGCTCCGCGATGAGGTCCAGCACCACGGCCTCCACCGTCACGTCCAACGCGGTGGTGGGCTCGTCCATGATGAGCAGCGCGGGGTTGGTGAGCAGGGCCATGGCGATCACCACCCGTTGCTGCTGCCCCCCGGAGATCTGGTGGGGATAGCGGCGCATGACGTCCGCGGGATCGGGCATGTAGACCCGCTCCAACATCTCGATGCAGCGTCGGGTGGCCTCCTGATCGGACATGCCCCGGTGGACCGTGAGCACCTCCTTGAGCTGGTCCCCGATCCGCAGAGAGGGGTTCAGGGCCTGCATGGGATCCTGGTAGACCATGGCGATCTGGGCACCCCGCAGGCGGCGCAGCTCCTCCTGGCTGCGGCCCACCAGATCCCGGCCCATGAAACGGATGGCCCCTCGCTTGACATAGCCGTTCGCGCCCAGAAAGCCGACGATGGCCCAGGCCACGGTGCTCTTGCCGCAGCCGGATTCCCCCACCAGGCCGAAGCTCTCGCCCCGATGGATGGAGAAGGAGACGTCCTGGACCGCCTCGATCTCGCCGCCACGGACCCGATAGGCCACGGCCAAGTTCTCGATGGTCAGGACAGGGGGTTGACGGGTTGGTTCGCTCATGGGTGTGATGGAAGCTTGGGAGACGGAGAAACGCGGATACAGATCATACCGGCCCATGGAATCCAGGGCCCCCCGGAGCAGGGACCGACGACAGCGGTCACATCTCTACACCTCTGCCCCTACTTCTGGTACCGGGTCGTCTCCTCCCGCAGGCCGTCCGCGAAGAGGTTCAGACCCACCACCAGGCTGGCGATGGCCAGGGAGGGCCAGACCACGGCCAAGGGATTGGCGTAGATGAAACGGCGGGCATCGTTGACCATGCTCCCCCAGTCCGGATCCGGTGGGGGCAGGCCGATGCCCAGGAAGCCCAGGGTGCCGATGGCGAAGATCGCGTAGCCCACCCGCAGCATCGCGTCCACGATCAGAGGGCCCCGGGCGTTGGGCAGGATCTCCACGAACATGATGTACCAGGGGGATTCCCCCCGGGTCTCCGCGGCCCGGATGAAGTCCCGGGTCTTGATGTCCAGGGCCAGGCTGCGGACCAGGCGGGCCACTCCCGGCGCGCCGGTCACGGTGATGGCCAGGATCACCACCCAGTCGCCCTGACCCAGGGCCGCGATGACCACCAGATAGAGGACGATCCGAGGGAAGGCGATGAGCGCGTCCAGGACCTGCATGATGGTCTGGTCCCACCATCCGCCCCGGTAGCCCGCGTTGAGCCCCAGCACCGTGCCCAACACCAGGGAGCCCAGGACCCCCCAGATGGCCACACCGATGGGAAGGACCAGACCGTTGGGCAGGCGGGTCTTGAGGAGGATCACCTGGGTGCCGGTCATCAGCCGAGAGAGGAGATCCCGGCCCAGGTGATCCGTGCCCAGCCAGTTGGTTCCGTTGGGCGGCAGGTTCTGCTCGAACAGAGAGGCGTTGGGCGGGTAGGGGGTCCACACCAGGGAGATCAGGGCCACCACCACCCAGAAGAGGACCATGGCCAGCCCGATGGTGCCCACCCGGGACTGGAACACCAGGGCCAGGCCGGCCCATAGTCGCTGGAGCCTGGAGGGGCGACGGCGAGCAGGGTCCACAGTGGGCTGTGCGACGGCCATGGAGAACGCTCCCTCACGAATAGCGGATACGGGGATTGAGCAGGGTGTAGATCACGTCGCCCACCAGCCGCGTCCCCACCGCGATGGTCACCATGAGCATGGCCGCGGCCTCCACCGCGTTGAAGTCGCCGAAGATGGCCGCGTCGTAGATGTAGCTCCCCAATCCCGGAAAGCCGAAGACCACCTCCACCACCACGATGCCGCCCACCAGCCAGTTCACGTGGAGCATGATCACGGTGATGGGGGCCATGAGCGCGTTGCGGACCGCATGTCTGAAGACCACCCGCCGGAAGGGCATTCCCTTGAGAATGGCCGTGCGGATGTAGGGGGAGTTCATCACCTCCACCATGCTGGCCCGGGTCATGCGCACCACGTAGCCCAGCTCCACCGCGGTCAGGGTGAGGACAGGCAACACCAGCAGCTTCAGGTTCCAGATATCGCTGTCGCTGAGGAAGACGGTGGTGGGCGGGAGAACCCGCAGCCAGATGCCCAGGATCAGGATGAGGAAGACGCCGGTGACGAACTCCGGGGTGGCGGTCAAGGCCAGACTGGTGATGGAGATGGTCCGGTCCAGAGGGCGCCCCTCGTTCACCCCGGCGACGATCCCGAAGAGGAGGGCCAGGGGCATGACCACCATGAAGGCCAGGCCCGCCAGGACAAAGGTGTTGCGGATCCGGGTGGGCAGGGTGGCCATGACCGGGCGGCCGGTCATCAAGGACATGCCCGGATCCCCCCGCAACAGCCCCTTGCGGAGGGGGATGTAGCGGTGGGGCGCGTCGGTCTCCTGGCGCATGCCGGCCTTGGTGAGGATGAAGGCCACCCCGGGTTTGCCCTGGATCCACATGGCGGCCCGGTTCTGCTCGTCCACCCCCCAGAAGACGGCCTCTCCTTCCGGCCCCTCGCGCCAGATGGTCTCCGGGGCCGGACGCCGCATCGCGGAGCCGTCCTCCTGGCGCACCAGCTCGTAGATCTGCCCTTCCTCCATGTCCCAGCGAAGCTGCTCCCCCGCCACCTGGGCCCACCACTCCAGCTCGCCAGACTGGGGATTGCGGACCGTCACCAGCGGATGGCCCACCAGGCGCTCGGCCCGCCAGTCATTCCCCACCAACCAGTCCAGATAGCGCAGATACCAGGGCTGGTCCAGGCCAAGCTGGGCCCGGTAGGAGGCCCGCTGCTCTGGGGTGGAGAAGACCCCCAGGATCTTCACGGTGATGTCCCCAGACCCCACCTCCACGAGGAGGAAGAGGGCCAGGGAGACCAGGAACATGGTCACCGCTGTGGAGAGGAGACTGCGCAGGATGAATCGAGCCATGGCAAGCTCCGGTGTGGGTGGGTGGACGTCTCCGCGCCCACCCACCTCTGAGCAGGGCTAGACATCGCCTACACCGGGGGGCCGTGGTCGCCGGCCCCCCTGCTGCTCCGAGGAGGGCACGCCGGCCTGGGCCGACGCCACCTCCTTCGGAACGGCTCCCCCAATGGGCTCACGCTTCCTTCCAGATCTCGTACAGGAGATCGTAGCTGGTGGGATGGGCCACCACGTTCTGGAACTCGGAACGGGTGATGTTCCACACGTTCTTCCAGTAGCTGATGCCGATGGGCCCCCGCTCCTGCATGATCGCCTCGATGTCGCACATGATCTCCCGCCGGGCCTCCAGGTCCAGGGTCCGCTCTGCCTCCCGCAGCTTCTGGGTGAACTCCTCGTCCACCCAGCGGGTCTCGTTCCAGGGAACCGGCTTGCCCTCCTCGTCCGCGATGTAGGCCAGAGGCAGGACCATGATGCCCAGGGGTCGATGGGTCCAGGCGGTGATGCCCAGGTCCACCTCGGTCCACCGATCCCAGTAGCCGCTGGGCTCGGTGATGTCCAAGGTGATGTCGAAGCCGGCCGGCTCGGCCAGTTCCTTCAAGGCCTGGGCGATCTCCGGCTCGGCCTCGTCGTTCTTGGTGGCCAGGGTCACCCGCAGGGGCAGCTCGATGCCCTTCTCCGCCGCGTACTCCTCCAGCAGGGCCCGGGCACCCTCCGGGTCGTAGGCGGGGATGGGCTGCTCGCAGTATTCGGGGTGGACCGGGGAGACGTGGGCGTCGATGCCCACCAGGCCCTCGCCGAAGTAGGAGAGCTGGAGGATCTTCTCCCGGTCCTGGCACTTCTTCAGCGCGGTGCGGACCCGGTTGTCGTCCCAGGGCTCCAGGTCCACCCGTACCCGCAGCACGAAGGTCTGGGCGGTGCCCACAGAGTAGACGGAGATGCCCGGCACGTCCTTCAGGGCCAGGTAGTCGCTGGGCCGAGGCTGGTAGATGCTGTCGATCTGGCCGGCCTGGATCGCGGCCACGGCCGCGTCCTTGTCGATGGAGACGTAGATGATCTCGTCCAGGTAGGGCAGGGGCTGGCCGTCCACGCCCGTCTGCCAGTAGTCCGGCCGGGCCTTGAGGACGGCCCGCTCGCCCTCCGCGTACTCCGCCAGGGTGAAGGCCCCGGTGCCCACGGGCTGCTTGATGAAATCACCCTCAAAGGTCCGGGGGAGGATGACCGCGGGGTAATGGAAGAGGTGTTCGGGCACCGCGATGTTGGGCGACTGGAGGTGGAGACGGATGGTGTAGTCGTCCACCTTCTCCACGTTCTCCATGCCGCCCCAGTAGGAGATGAGCCCCAACATGGAGGAGCCCACATCTGGGTCCAGCCACTGGCCGATGGTGAAGATCACGTCGTCCGCGGTGAGCTCCTGGCCGTTGTTGAAGGTGATCCCCTTGCGCAGGTAGAGGGTCCAGGTCTGGACATCGTCGCTGGCCTCCCAGCGCTCCAGCAGATAGGGCCGGGTGATGTTGTCCGGGCCGGTGAGGGTCAGGTACTCGGCCACCTGACGGACCACGTTGGCCGCCTCGACCCAGGACATGCGGGCCGGGTGGTCGATGCGCTGGAGTTGCATGGCCTTGCGCAGGGTGCCCCCACGCTGGACCGAGGCCGGTGCGGCCTCCTGGGCCGGCGCGGCGGCACCGCCCCCTTCGGCCGGCGCAGCCCCCTCCTGGGCCGGGGCGGTGGGCTGGGCACACGCGGCCAGGGCCGACGCGGTGGCCACCGAGGCTCCCAGCAGGGTCGCGTAGCGCATGAACTCCCGCCGGGTGATCCGCCCTCGACGAAGTTGGTCCTGGGCCTCGTAGATCAGGGGATGGATGCGGGGTGTGGGCTGGGACATGAGACACGCTCCTTTGCCGTGAGAAAGTGATGTGAAGGGACAGCCATAGCGAACGCTGGGCAGAAGTCCTGCCTCCATCCAGGGAAGACGGGGCACACAGCATGGCCAGGCCGACGTCCATAGCCCAGAGGGCGGCCTCGACCTGGGTGGACGACTTCCGAACTCCGGGGGACAAAGCAGGTGGATAGGCCCGACAACACGAGGGCTACAGACAACGCGGCGGTGGCTGCATTATAGCACAGGGCCGTCAGCTAGACCAAGGCATCCGCCATTCCCTCCTTTCCCAGCCGGGCCCAGGGCGGAACCGTTGCCCTCCTGGGCCCTGGCCGAGGGGCAATGGGGCCGGCCCTGCCATCAGTCCCGGACGCCCGGCCGCCAGGCCCCCATCCAACGGTTTCGCACGACTTGACTATCCGGGGGGTTTTGCAGTATTGTACCAGATATCCCGGAAAAATCAAACTGAAATTTCAGACCGCTACCCATCCCGAGGAACACACCCATGGCACCACCTGTCTCCATATCCATGCTGGCCGCATCGAGCCGTCGCCGGGATCGGGGAGAGACCCTCAGTGCCACGGCCTACCGCAAGATCCGGGACAAGATCGTGCGGTTGGAGCTGCCCCCAGCCGCGGTGCTCGACGAGTCCGCGCTGGCCCAGGAGCTGGGCATCGGCCTCACACCCATCCGCCAGGCCCTCCGCCGGCTGGCCCTGGAGAACCTGGTGGTGATCCTGCCCCGACGGGGCACCCTGGTGGCCGATCTCAACCCCCAGGACCTGCAGAAGATCTTCGAGATCCGGCTGGAGCTGGAGACCCTGGCCGCCCGTCTGGCCGCGGAGCGGGCCACCCAGGAGGAGCTCCAGGCCATGCGAGAGCTGCTGGCCCTGGCCGAGGGGACTCCGCCCCAGGAATACGCGGAGATGAGCCGCAACGAGTGGCTTCTCCACCTGGACCGGGAAGCCCATCGCCTGTTGGCCCAGGCCGCCCACAACGAGTTCCTGGCCGAGATCCTGGACTGGCTCTACTGCCACGTCATGCGTCTGTGGTACGTGGTCCTGCCCCAGGTGGAGAGCATGGCCCAGGCCATCCAGGAGCACCGGGTCCTGTTGGAGGCCCTCCAGGAGCGGGACCCGAGCCGGGCCGAGGCCATCATGCACCGCCATGTGGCCTCGTTCCAGGAAGAGGTGTTGGAGAAGATGTGAGCCCTTGGGGAGCCAACCGACCATGGACGGACGCGCACGACGGCGGGAACGACGACGGGAGCGGCGCCAGCGCCGGGAGATCGGCCAGCAGGCCATCCAGGCCATTGAGAACCGGCTGCCACCCCTGGCCGTGCTGGACGAGGAGGGCCTGGAGCAGATCCACCGGGCCTCCATGCGGCTGCTCCGCGACCGGGGTGTCCTCATCGTGGACTACCCCCGCGCCCTGGAGACCTTCCGCAGCCATGGCGCTCGGGTGGAGGGACACACGGTGTACGTGGACGAGGAGCTGGTCATGCACTTCGTGGGCCAAGCCCCGGCCCGTTTCACCCTCCGGGCCCGCAACCCGGCCCACGACCTGCCCATCGGCGGCCGCCACACGGTCTTCGCCCCGGTCTACGGCCCTCCCTTCGTCAGCGACATGGACACGGGGCGCCGCCAGGCCACCCTGGCCGACTTCCACAACTTCGTCAAGCTCACCTACCTGGCCCCAGAGCTCCACTGCTCCGGCGGCACCGTGGTGGAGCCCAACGACGTGCCCCTGCCGGTCCGCCATCTGGACATGCTCCTGGCCCACGCGACCCTGAGCGACAAGGCCTTCATGGGCAGCGTCACCGGCCAGGCCAACGCCCAGGACACGGTGGATTTCTGCCGGCTCCTCTTCGGAGAGGAGGCCCTGGACGATCCCGGGCGCCCGGTGGTCCTCTCCCTGATCAACGTCTCCAGCCCCCTCCGCTACGACGATCGGATGTTGGGCGCGCTGGAGGCCTACGCCCAGGCCGGCCAAGGGCTCCTCATCACCCCCTTCATCATCGCGGGAGCCATGTCCCCCCCCACCCTGGCCGCGACCCTGGCCCAGCAGAACGCGGAGGCCCTCTTCGGCATCTGCTACGCGCAGATGATCCGGCCAGGCACCCCCTGCATCTACGGCTCCTTCCTGGCCAACATCGATATGCGCAGCGGGGCCCCCTGCTTCGGCACCCCGGAGAACGCCCTGGCCCTCTACGCGGGCGCGCAGATGGCCCGACGCTACGGCCTCCCCTACCGCTCCGGCGGCAACTTCACCGCCTCCTGCGTGCCCGACGCCCAGGCCGGGTACGAATCGGCCAGCACCATGTGGCCCACCCTGCACGCGGGGACGAACTTCGTGCTCCATGCTGCGGGCTGGCTGGAAGGGGGGCTCATCGCGGGGTACGAGAAGTTCGTCCTGGACCTGGAGATCTGCGGCATGATGCACCGACTGGCCCGGGGCATCTCCCTGGACGAGGACCAGTTCGCCTGGGACGCGTATGCAGAGGTGGAGCCCGGCGGCCACTTCCTGGGCAGCCAACACACCATGCGCCACTACCAGACGGCCTTCTACCAGCACCGGATCTTCGCCATGGACAACTACGAGAAGTGGAGCTCCGAAGGGGCCCAGGACGCCTACCGGCGGGCCAATGCCCGGTGGAAGGAGATGCTGGCCGCCTACAGCCCGCCCCCCATGGACCCGGGCCTGCGGGAGGCCCTGGAGGCCTTCGTGGAGCGACGCCGGCAACAGATCCTCCGCGGCAGGGCAGGGTACCCCGGGTGACCCCGGAGCCAGGGGCAACGCCATGTCCCAGATGCCAGAGGCCCGGCGCCTGCCGGGGAGCGAGTGGTTGAAGGACCATCCCCGGATCCTGGAGTGGATCTACCTCCGGTCCAAGGCCGTACTGGGCCGTCTCTACCCCTGGATGCGGCGGCTCAGCCCCGGATGGACCGAACGCCTCTTCGTCCGCTCCGAGGAGTGGGTGAAGGGCTACCTCTTCAACTGCCAGATGTGCGGCCAGTGCATCCTCCACAGCACCGGCATGACCTGCCCCATGAACTGCCCCAAGAACCTCCGCAACGGGCCCTGCGGCGGCGTCCGCGCGGACGGCCACTGTGAGGTGATCCCAGAGATGCCCTGCGTGTGGGTCCAGGCCTGGGAACGGAGCAGCCGTATGGCCCACTATGGGGAGGAGATCCGGCTCATCCAGCCGCCGGTGAACCGCCAACTGGAGCACACCTCCGCGTGGATCAACATGTTCGAGGGCATCGATGCCCGCACCCCACCCGGGTGGGTCCCGGTGGAGTTGGAGATAGAGACCTCGGGAGATCCCTAGCCTCGGCCCCTGCAGGCCTGCCGCCCGCCAAAGGCGCCACCGGAGGGAGACGGCCATGTCCGAGAGACCCCTGCGCGCGGACAGTCGACTGGAGCGGGTGTTGCGCTCGGGACGTTTCGCGGTCACCGCGGAGCTGAACGCGCCCGACAGCGCGGATCCCGAGGACGTGTACCGGAACGCGCTGGTGCTGGCCGAGGTCTGCGACGCGATCAACGCCACCGACGGCTCGGGCGCGAACTGCCACATGAGCAGCATGGGCTGCTGCGCGCTCCTCACCCGGGCCGGCTACGAGCCGGTCCTCCAGGTGAGCTGCCGGGACCGGAACCGCATCGCCATCCAGGGAGACCTGCTGGGGGCCGCGGCCATGGGGGTGAAGAACGTCCTCTGCCTGACCGGGGACGACGTGACCGTGGGAGACCAGCCGGAGGCCAAACGGGTCTTCGACCTGGACTCCATCCAGCTCCTCCGAACCGCCCGCATCATGTGCGAACAGGGGGTCTTCCTCAGTGGCCGAAGGCTGACCACCCCGCCCCGCTTCTTCCTGGGCGCGGCCGCCAACCCCTTCGTGCCCCCGTTGGAGTACCGCCACCTGCGCCTGGCCAAGAAGGTGGCCGCAGGCGCGGACTTCATCCAGACCCAGTACTGCTTCGACATCCGGATCTTCCGGGAGTACATGCGTCGGGTGCGGGATCTGGGGCTGCACCGACAGGTCTACATCCTGGTGGGGGTGGGGCCTCTGCGCTCGGAAAAGGCCGCAGAGTTCATGCGGACCCGGGTGCCTGGGGTGTGGATCCCCGACGAGATCGTGGAACGGCTGCGCAAGACCCCGAAGAAACGCAAGCGGGAGGAGGGCATCCGCATCTGCGTGGAGATCATCGAGCAGGTGCGGGAGATCGAAGGGGTCCACGGCATCCATGTCATGGCCTATCGCCAGGAGGAGACCGTGGCCGAGATCATCCACCGGGCCGGGCTGTTCCCCAGGCAGGCCCGGCCCGGGTGGCAGCGCCCCCGTCGCCGGGACACCTCCTCCCCTCAGCTCGGCAGGGTGAAGTAGAAGCGGCTCCCCTGCCCCGGGCCGCTCTCCACCCCGATCTCCCCTCCATGGGCCCGGACAATGCCCCGGGCGATGGCCAGGCCCAGCCCCACCCGACCGCCCGAGCGGACTCGGCTGGGCTCGCCCCGGAAGAAGGGCTCGAAGATCCGCTCCTGGATCGCCTGGGGGATGCCCGGGCCCGAGTCCGCCACCTCCACCTGCACATGCCCCGAGTCCACCCGCCAGGCCCGTACCTCCACCCAGCCGCCCGGCGGAGTGTGTCGGAGCGCGTTGCTCAGCAGGTTGACCAACACCCGTCCGATCAGCCGGGCATCCATGGTGACCGGATCCACGTCCGGAGCCACGTGCCCCCGGAGCCGGATGCGCTTCTCCCCGGCCCACACGGCCATGGACTCCAGGCTGTCGGAGACCAGATCCGCGAGGGAGTTGGCCCGGAGCTCCAGGGGGAGCTGCCCCACATCGAGCTGGGCCATGTCGAAGAGGTCGTCGATGAACTTCCCCAACGCGTGGACCTCCCGCTGGGCGATCTGGAGGTAGCGTTCCACCTGCCGGGGATCGGTCACCACCCCATCCGCCAGGGCCTCGGTCACCGCCCGCAGAGAGGCCAGGGGGGTCCGCAGATCGTGGCCCAGCCACACCAGAAGGTTGCGCCGCATCTGCTCGGTCTGGCGACGGAGATCCTCCGTCTCCTCCAGGCGCTGGGCCATCTGGTTGAAGGTCGCGGCCAGGCGCGCCAGCTCGTTCCGGCCCACCACGGGCACCCGCACGCCGGGATGCCCCCGGGCAATGGCGGCCGCGGCCTCCTCCAGCGCGCGGAGGATGTCCGTCACCGCGGTGGAGAGGAACAGCCCCAAGGTGGTGGCAATGCCCCCCGCGTACACCAGAAGCACCGTGGCCAGCCGCAGATCGTGCTCGTTCACGAACATCAGCCGGGCGGTGACGTACACGTTCATGAAGGTGAGCAGACTGGCCAGCGCATAGCCCCCCACCAAGGTCCATCCCAGCCGAGGCGAACGATGGACCCAGCCCATGCGATAGAGGCCGTAGCCCACCCCCACCGAGAGGATGGCCGCGGCCGACAGGAAGAAGGTCATGGCCCGCAGATCTTCCAGGGGCGGGTTCAGGGTCCACAGGAAGAGGCCCAGGCTGATGACCAGGGCCAACCCCACCCCCACCACCAACTGCAGGGACATCCTGCCTGGGGCCCCATCTCGAAGCGTCCGTTCCACAGCCCTCCTCCTCGGCCACCGATCTGCGCTACACGTCCATGCGGTATCCCACCCCCCAGACGGTGACGATGTAGCGGGGATTGGAGGGATCCTCCTCGATCTTCTCCCGTAGACGCCGCACATGCACGGTCACCGTGCTGGGATCCACGTACTCCGTGACCCCCCACACCCGATCCAGAAGCTGGGTCCGGTTGAAGACCTGACGGGGATGGGTGGCAAAGGTCCACAGCAGGTCGAACTCCTTGCTGGTCAGGCCCACCTCCCGACCCCGGACATGGACCTGGCGCGTCCGGGGATCGATGTGGATGTCCCCCACAGTGACGGGACGCTGGCCCGCCCCTCCTGGGTCGGGCCGGGTCCGGCGCAACACGGCCTTGACCCGGCTCACCAGCTCTCGAGGGCTGAAGGGCTTGACCACGTAGTCGTCCGCGCCCATCTCCAGCCCCACGATCCGGTCCGTCTCCTCCTTCCGGGCCGTCAACATGATGATGGGCAGGTCGCTTCGGGCCCGGACAAAACGGGTCAACTCCAGCCCATCCACCGAGGGCAGCATCAGGTCCAGGATCAGAAGGTCTGGCGGCTCCTGGAGAAGGGCCTGGCGGGCCGCTTCCCCGTCCTCCAGGACGGTCACCTGGTACCCGGCCTGCTCCAGGTAGAGGCGGACCACCTCACCGATGCTGGGTTCATCGTCCACGACCAGGATCTTGCCCTTGCGCATTGGGTAGCCCCTTGGGACAGCCATACGGATGCGACATCCATGGCGGGACGTGTCCCGCCCGTGCCGAACGCTCCCGGAATGGGAATGCCCGGACCTACACCCCGGTATACCACAGAGTTCTGAAGAAAGTGTTACAGGACCGGGACGGGTTGCACGTCCCGAGGCCAGCGGGAGGGAGACGTAACCTTCTGTTCACAATTCTGCCCCCACCCTGTAATCCCCCGGGGCTACACTGGGCCCGACGATATCGTCTCGTCCAAAGAGCCCCTCTGCAGAGGAATCGACCGGTCGTCGGGCAGGACAGCCGACAGCCGCTCTCCCGGAGGATGGCCTGCCCTCCGGGCGGCTCCATCCGCCACGTGGGAAGCGTGGCCCCAGGACACACCGCGGGGCGTGCCTTCCCCATCCACGATATCCAACCTGCCCCATCTCCTGGATCGGGCGATGGGGGTATCCCACGAGAAAGGAGACCTCCCCATGAAGGCCTATCGACCATATCTGTTCCTGGTGGCCATCCTTGCGCTGGTGCTCTCGGCCTGTGGCCCTGCAGGCCTGACCCCCGGCGGCACGGCCGCGGAGCCCCGGGCAATGCAGGACAAGGAGGCCATGGCCCCAGAGACGGACAAAGCCATGGACGCGGACGAGATGATGGGCGAGAGCATGAAGGACAGCACGATGGACGACAAGGGCATGCAGGACGCAGACATGGAGGCCGAGGAGAAGGCCATGGCGGACGAGATGATGGACGAGACCGGCATGGACGACGCGGGCAAGGCCGATGGGATGTCGAAGAAGGCCATGGACGGAGAGCAGGCGGACGAGGACAAGATGGACGACGAGGAGATGGGCGGCCAGGAACAGGGTATGGGGGAGGAGATGGCGGACGAGGAGGCCATGGTGGACGAGATGGACATGGAGGCTTCCCAGACCTTCCGGGTGCGCATCGAGAACATCTCCGCCGACAGTGGGTTCGCCACACCGCTGGCCCCGGGTGTCTGGGTGCTCCATCCAGAGGGCACCCCGCTCTTCCAGCCCGGAGCCCCCGATCCAGGTCTGGGGCTGGAGGCCCTGGCCGAGGACGGCGATCCCGCGCCCCTGGCCGCCGCGTTGGCGGACCGGGGACTGACCGTGGGCATCTTCGACACCCCGGTGGGAGCCTCGGGGCCGGGTCCCCTGTTCCCCGGAGAGGCCTACGAGTTCGAGGTCACCGGGACGAAGGCCGTCCGCTATCTCTCCTTCGCCAGCATGGTGGTCCAGTCCAACGACCTGTTCATCGCACCCGGGCCCTCGGGCATCGACCTCTTCGAAGCTTCCCATCCGGCCGCCGGAATGGAGCAGGAGGCCCAGGCGCTCACCTTGGAGATCCACCTGTGGGACGCGGGGACCGAGGTGAACGAGGTGCCGGGCAGCGGCCCCAACCAGGCCCCACGGCAGCCTGCCCCCAACACCGGGCCCCAGGACCCGGATCCCACGGTGCGGCCAGCCGATCCGGGGCTGGGATATCCCCCGGCGTCCATGCTGGTGCGGGTCACCGTCACCCCCGTGAGGTGAGGAAACGGACCGGACCGGACCCAGAAGCCGTGGAGAGGGCCTCGGCCGAGCTGGCCGAGGCCCTCTCCCGTGCCCCGAGCCCCTTCGTAGGGGCGTCAGTCCTCCTCCTTGCCCAGAATGCGCCGCTTCATCTCCTGGATCTGGAGCTTGGCCGAGTGGTTCATGAGGTAGACCAGCCCCTTCCACGTCTCCGGATCCAGGAAGTCGCTGGGCTTCGCGTCCTTCAGCCCCTCCCGGAGGTCGGAGAGGAGGGCGAAGCCAGGAATGGTGGCCAGGCGCCGGTTCAACCGGTCCCGGGCGGACTCCGCCTGCCTCTGGGCCAGGTAGTTCAACACGTACCAGAACCCCTTCCAGGTCTCCGGATCCACCAGGTCCCGGGGGCGGGTGCCGCGGAAGCTGTCCCGAAGCTGTGCCACGATCTCCCGCTGGGCCTCTGGGGTGAAGCGGTAGAGGTTGTCCTGGATCAGGGCAATCAGCCCGGGAACAGAGAAGGGCGGAGGCGTGTACTCGGGCTGCTCGCGACGAAGTTCCTGGACCAGCTCGTTCAGCTCCTGGCGGAGACGCTGGAACAGCTCCGCATCCGCCGTCGACAGGGAGGAGGTCCCGGCGTCGGTGGCCTCCGGGGCCGGGGGTGGGGAGGAAGCCGCCTCCGGGGCCGGGGGATGGGCCAGGCGCTGGTGGACCCGGCAGTAGTCCGAGCCCGCCATCGGAGGGTTCCGACAAGGGGTGCCGGCCCGGGTGGTGGCCCGGCAACGTCTTCGTTCGGGGCGGGTCGCGGTGCTCATTGGAGATCTCCCTCCTGGGCAGATCCGTGGCTCACGCTCCTCCAGCCACGGCCACGGGCTCGGATTCCAGGGCCAGGATCCGTCGGCGGACCGGTTCGGGAACAGGGGCCTTCCGGGCCTCCCGGTAGTCGTAGGTGACCACCACCGCAGTTCCCTCCGCGGCCACCCTGCCATGGGCCAGGCTCACGATTCGATGGGCGAAATGGACCCGATCCAGGCCGATCTCGGTCACCCGAGTGCCCACCCACACGGTGTCGGGGTAGGTGAGCGGCACCCGGTAGCGACAGTGGGTCGAATGGAGAATCGGCCCCACGCCGGACCCCTCCGAGCCGGCCAAGAGGCCCATCCGTTCGAAATAGGCCACCCGGCCGCTCTCGAACCAGCGGAAATAGACCGTGTTGTTCACATGCTGCATGGCATCCATATCGCCCCACTGGACTGGCAGGGAGATGCGCACCGGGTAGGGACGCAGCAGCTCCTGGACAGCCGGGTCGGCGGGAAGAGCGTCCATCTCCATCCGGGATCATCCTGGCAAGGTCTGGAAACCGCGGTCGATGGGCTCCATTCTAACGGCTCTGCCCCCAGGGAGCAAGCCCGGAGCCGACCGACCGGAATCCCTCACGTCCCGGGGCCAGGCCCAGACGCGCAACGGCCGCGAGGTGCCTGTAGGGCCGCGACCGTTGCCCAGGGCCTCCACCGGCCAGAGCGGCCGCACACTACATGCCCGTCTGGCGGCAGGTCACGAAGAGGTGCTTGTTCCAGGCCATGGGGATGCCGCCGCCATATCCACCGGGGGTGAAGTACCAGGCATCCAGCACCTGGGCGTTGAAGATGTGACGCCGATTGGGGTAGTACAGGGGGATCACGGGCACGTCCTGGGCCAGGATCTCCTGCATCTCGTAGACCATCCGCCGCCGCAGTTCTGGATCCACGGTGACGTTCTGCTGGGCCGCCAGCTCGTCGAAACGGGGATTCGCGTACCCGTGGACCCGGTTGAAACCTCGGCTCCTGGAACGGCTGGAGAAGACCCGCTCCATGAAGGAGGGATCGCCGCCCAGGCCCCCGTGGCCCACCAGGGCCATCTCGTACTGTCCCTGGGCCGTCCGCTGGTCCGATGTGGTGCGATCCACGGACTGCAGGACCACCTGGATGCCCACATCGGCCAGCCAGCGCTGGATCATCTCCGCGGGCCGGGGAGAGAACCAGTTGCCGAACAGGAGCTCCAGCCGCAGGGGACGTCCATCCGACAGCTCCCGGACCCCATCGCCGTCCCTGTCCACGTAGCCGGCCTCGTCCAGGAGCCGGTTGGCCCGCTCCGGATCGTAGGGATAGGGCTGGACATCGGGATTGTGCCAGGGATTCGCGGGGGGCAGCCAGCCCGGCGTGCCCGGCAGGCCATCCCCCAACAACACCTGGTCCACCATGGTCTGAAGGTCCAGGGCATGGGCCACCGCCTGGCGGAACTGCCGGCTCTGGAAGGGTTCACCCCGGGCCAGGTTGAAGTAGAGCACCAGGTTCCACTCGCCCGGCGCGGCCAGGACCCGGAAACGCGGGTCCTCCTCGAAGGCCGCGACCACCTCTCGAGGCAACACCCGGACCACGCTGGAGTAGGCGTGGATCTGGCCCTCCCGCAGGGCCAGGGGAGGCTCGCTCACCGGGATGAGCTCGATACGGCGGACACAGGGGACCCCGGCCCAGAAGTCCTCGTTGGCCTCGTAGAGATACGCGCCCTCTGCCTGGTCGTAGCTCACCAGCCGGTACGGGCCCGTGCCCACCAGCGCGGCTTCGTCCCGGAACTGGACCGGGTCGGCCACCTTCTCCCAGATGTGCTTGGGAAGGATGGGCACCACGGAGACCATCCGGGCCAGGAAGGGCGCGTAGGGGCGGGCCAGCCGGATCTGGACCGTGCGCTCGTCCACCGCGTCCACCGCCTCCACCACCTCGGCCTGGCCGAAGAGAGGGAAGGAGGGATGGGGGTTCTCGGCAAAATAGGTGAAGGTGAAGACCACGTCCTCCGCGCGGAAGGGGGTGCCGTCCTGCCAGGTGACCCCCTCCCGCAGGGTGAAGGTCCAGAGGAGGCCCTGGGGATCCACCTCCCAGGCGGTGGCCAACCAGGGGATGAACTCGCCGCTGGCGTCCTTCCAGATCAGCGTGTCGAAGAGGAAGCTCATCCGGGTGTAGCCCGGCCCTCGGAAGAAGCCGTAGGGCGAGGGATAGCCGAAGTTCCCACCGCGCAGGCGCAGGACCTGCACCGGGGACGGAGATGGCTCGGTCTCCGCGTCCGCCGCGGGCGTGGATGGAGATGCCGGGGCCATGGGGGGCGGGGCGCAGGCCCCAAGGGCCCAGGCCAGGACGGCAAGCCAGCCGAGGATGTACCGGCGCATCATGCTCTTCCCTCCTTTGTCCGTGTGGTCGATGGTGTGGCGGATCCGGAAGATGGCGGGTTCGGGTGTTCTGCCGAGAACAGATGGCGCGACCGCGCCACCAGGGAGCCGGTGTAGGGATGTCCCGGGCTCTCCAGGAGCCGATGGGCCGGTCCCTCCTCCACGATCTCCCCCGCGCACATGACCGCGATCCGATCGCAGACCTTGCGCACCAGGGCCAGGTTGTGGGAGATGAGGAGCATGGCCATGCCCCGCTCGTTCTGCAGGTGCTTGAGCAGACGCAACACCTTGGCCTGTTCGCTGGCGTCCAGCATGGAGACCGGCTCGTCCGCGATGAGGAGCTTGGGCGCTGTCACCAGGGCCCGGGCAATGGCGATCCGCTGGAGCTGTCCCCCGCTCAGCTCGTGGGGCCGACGGTACAGGAAATCCAAGCCGGTGGGCAGGTTGACCGCGGCCAACGCCTCCTGGGCCCGGCCATCTCGCTCCGAGCGGGTGCCCAGGCCGCGGATGTCCAGGGGTTCCCGCACCAGCTCCAACACGGTGAGCCGGGGACTGAGGGCCTCGTAGGGGTCCTGGAAGACCAGGGCCATGCGTTGCCGGGCCCGGTCCCAGCCCTCTGGGCCCCCGGCGGTCAGCTCCTGGTCCTCGAACCAGATCCGACCGCTGTCGGGCCGCTCCAACCCCACGATGATCCGGGCCAGAGTGGTCTTCCCGCTCCCGGTCTGCCCCACCAGGCCCACCACCTCGCCCTCCCGCACGGTCAGGCAGGCCCCTCGAACGGCCGGGATGGGCTGCCCTCCGTTGCGAAAGGTGCGGCACACCTCCTCCACCGCGAGGAGGGTGACCACACCGCCACGGTGGCAGGCCACCCGGCGCCCCGCCCCCCGGAACCGGGGGTTCGGTGGGGCCAGCACCGGCACCTCCTCCCGGCACTGGGGGATGGCCTGGGTGCAGCGGGGATGGAACCGGCAGCCCGCCGGCGGATCTCCGGGATCCGGCAGGGCGCCCCGGATGCCCCAGAGGTCCTTGGCCCGGGTCATCAGGGGATAGGCATTGGTCAGGCCCCACAGATAGGGGTGCGCCGGATCCTCCAGGAGATGGGGGGTGGAACCCAGCTCCACAACCCGGCCGGCGTAGAGGACCAGGGTACGGTCCGTGAGGTGGGCGATGTCCGCCAGCTCGTGGGAGATGACCACCATGGTCAGGCCCCGTTCCCGGCGCAGCCGAGACAGCATCTCCACCAGAGCGCTCCGGGTCAACACGTCCAGGCCCGAGGTGGGCTCGTCCAGGATGAGGAGGTCCGGGTCGCAGCTCAGGGCCATGGCCACCATGGCCCGCTGTTTCTCGCCGCCGCTGAGCTGGTGCGGGTACCGGTCTGCGCAGGCCCGATCCAGGCCCACCTGCTCCAGCAGCTCGGCCACCCGAACCCGGGCCTGGGCTTCTCCCATCCCCAGGTGGAGCCGGATGGGTTCCTGGATCTGTTGACCGATGGTGTAGACCGGATCGAACGCGCTGCCCACGCTCTGGAAGGCCAGGGCAATGCGCCGCCAGCGGACGCGCTGCATCCGGGCCTCGTCGGCCACCGGCAGGGGCTCGCCCTGGAACCGGATCCGGCCCTGGATCGCGGCCCGGCGCACCAGCCCCATCAGGGTCAGGGCCAGGGTGGTCTTGCCCGAGCCGGTCTCGCCCACGATGCCCAGGGATTCCCCGGCTTCCAGATCCAGGGAGAGGCCGTCCAGGGCTCGGATCGGCCGCTCCGGGGCCTCCGGGTTCTCGTAGTGGACCTTCAGATCGACGATCTCCAACATCAGCCGTGCCTGCGGGTCAACGGATGGGTCCAGGGCTCCAGGCCCATGCCCAGGAGCGCGAAGCCCAGCAACAGCAGGGTCAACCCCAGCCCGGGCGGGAGGAGCCACCACACCCAACGGTGGGTGAAGAAGAAGCCGCCGGAGTCCAGCGCGTAGCGGATCATCAGCCCCCAGCTCTTGGCCGTGGGATCGCCCAGGCCCAGGAAGGCCAGGCCCGCCTCCAGCATCACCGCCCGGCCGGCCTGGCCCACGAAGATCGCGACGATGAGCGGGCTCAGCTCTGGGACCAGGTGGCGCCGGACGATGTAGCCCAGGCCCGCGCCGAACAGCCGGGCCGACTGGATGTGGGCCCGGCGGCGGATGGCCAGGGCCTGGGCCCGGATCACCCGGGCCGGGGCCGGCCATCCCAGGAGCGCGATGAGCAGGATCACCACGGGCAGCCCGGTGCCCACGTAGGCCGCGACCACGATCATCAAGGGCAGGCGGGGCAGGACCAACATGGCATCCACCCACCGCATGAGCACCGCGTCCACCGTGCCGCCCCGATAGCCGGCCACCGCGCCCACCAGGGTGGCCAAGGCCACGGCCAGCCCCCCGGCCAGGAGGCCCACCCCCAGGGAGATCCGGGCCCCAAAGATCAGCTCGCTCAGGATGTCCTGGCCCACGTCGTTGGTGCCCAGCGGATGCCCGGGGCTGGGCGGCGCCAGGGGCGGCCCCACAAAGGCCCGAGGATCGTGGGGCGCGATCCAGGGGGCAGCCAGGGCCAACCCGCCGAAGAGGGCCAGGATCCCCAGGCCCAGCCAGAAGATCCCCGACACCCGGGCCGAGCCGAGCCTGCGGTGCAGCCTGTGTACCGCGCTTCGAACCTGGGCCACCTCTACGTAGGACATGGGGCCTCCCGGGTCCGGGGGTCCAGCCAGGCGTAGCTGAGGTCGGCCAGGGCGTTGGCCAGGAGCACGGCGACCCCGGCCACCAGAAACCCTCCCTCCAGGACGGGGTAGTCCCGGGCTGCCACCGCCGTGAACATCAACCGCCCCATGCCGGGATAGGCGAAGAGGGTCTCGATCAGGATCATCCCGGTGAGGGCAGCGCCCATCTGCATGGCGAAACGGGTGACCAGGGGCAGGACCGCGTTGCGCAGGCCGTGGCGGTACTTGAGCGTGGGCTCGGGCAGGCCCTTGCCCCGGGCCACCTGCATGAACTCCATGCCCAGGACCGTGACCATGCTGTTGCGGGCCAGGAGGAAGTTGCGCCCGGCCAGGCCCAGGGTCAGGGTGGCCATGGGCAGGGCCAGATGGCGGAGGATATCCGCGAGCTGGGCCCAGGGACTGGCATAGCTGGCGAAGGGGGTCTGTCCTCCAGAGAGGGGAAAACGCCCCAGGTAGACACCGAAGACCATGAGGAGAAGGATGCCGAGCAGGAAGATGGGCACGGTGTCCAGGAGGAGGAAGGCCACCAACAGGGCCCGGTCCACCCGGGTGTCCCGGCGCCAGCCCGCATGGGCGCCGGCCCATACGCTGATGAGGGTGGCCAGGAGGATGCTCGGCACCATGAGGAGGAGGGTCCAGGGAAGGTGTTCGGCCAACAGCCCGGCCACCGAGGTGTTCAACGCGATGGACCATCCCAGCTCACCTCGGGCCAGGCGTCCCAGATAGACCAGATACTGCTCCCACAGGGGCCTGTCCAGCCCGTAGTACTGGAGGATCCGCTCCCGGATCCCGGGGTCCGCCAGGTAGGCGTCGCTCTCCGGGTCCATCAGGGCCAGGAGGGGATCCCCTGGCATGGCCCGGGGCAACAGGAAGTTCAGGGTGAGCATCCCCCAGAGGGTGAGCAGGTAGAGGGCCAGCCTGGGCGCCCAGGGAGCACGGGCCGGAAAGGCCCATCCAGGCCCGCTCCGGCGTCGGACCACGGCTCAGTACCTCCGGTCCAGGGCCTGGAAGCAGGGGATGCAGTAGGTCTTGCCCCGGAAGATCCGGGCCCGGGTCTCCATGACCGCCTCGCCGCAGCCCTCACAGGGAACGGCGCTGTGGATCCGGGCCCGAGCCGGCACCGTGGGCTCCACAGGCCGGACCTCGAACAGCTCCTCCAGAGGCCGCTCCAGGATCCACCGGGCCCGGGCCTGGTGCAGCTCCTGGAAACGACTCCGCTCCTCGGGGCTGGCCTCCCCCTGGCGCACCCGCTCGAACAGGGCCCGGTGCTCCGGGTCCAGGGGCCCCCATCCCTCGGGGCGGACCACGATGCGGATGGCCTTTCCGTCGGCTCGACGGATGAAGGTGAAGGCGTTCTTGCCGTAGTCCAGGTGGATGAGGTTGCCCTTGCCAAAGGTGCACCCGGTGAGGTACTGGATGGCGTCCACCGCGCACATGTCCGTCTCCACGATGGCGATGACCTCCTCGTCCTGGGCATGGGGGCCGATCTCCTGCAGCGCGAGCTCCGCGGCCCGGATGCCGATGGCCAGGCCGGGGCACATGTGGCCGTGGAAACGCTGGACCGCGGGGATATCCAACATGGCTCACCTCCTCATGGAAAGGGACGGACTCATGGAAAGGGACGGAAGGACACTCGAACGGCCGTCCACCGCTCACAGCCGGGGATTCCACGCATCGTTCAGCCCATCGCCCACCAGGTTGACCCCCAACACGGTCAGGGTGATGGCCAGGCCAGGGAAGAAGGCCGTCCACCAGGCGACCCGCATGAAGGGCCGGGCGCTGTCCAACAGGTAGCCCCAGCTCATGCTGTTGGGATCGCCCAGCCCCAGAAAGCTCAGGCCGGCCTCCACCCAGATGGCCTCCCCCACCAGCAGCGAGGCGGTGACCACCAGGGAGGGCAGGACATTGGGCAGGATGTGACGGCGCATGATGGTTCGGTCCCGGACGCCGATGGCCCGGGCCGCGAGCACGAACTCCCGTTCCCGCAACGAGAGCACCTCCGCCCGGACAATCCGAGAGATGGTGGTCCAGGAGGTCAGGATCAGGACCAGGATCACCTTATCCAGCCCCACACCGAAGAGCGCGATCGCGAGGACCGCGAGGAAGAACCGGGGGATCACCTGGAAGAACTCCACCACGTGGACCAGCACGTCGTCCACCCAGCCGCCTCGGTAGGCGGAGACGATGCCCATCCCCGCGCCCATGGCCCCGGCCAGAGCGGCCACCGCCACCCCGACGAGAAGAGAGGTCCGGGCTCCGTACACCACCCCGGTGAGGACGTCTCGGCCCAGGTCGTCCGTGCCCATGGGATGGAGGGCCGAGGGGGCCTGCAGGGGAAGGCCCACCGAGCGGAAGGGCGGATACGGGGCAATGGGCTCGGCCAGAAGGGCCACCCCCACCATCGTCCCGGTCAGGGCCAGGCCCAGAACGGCCGCCCGGTTGCGCAGATAACGGCGGCCCCAAGCCCCCACCCGAGGGCGGGAGGAAGCGGGTATGGCCAGCCCTCCCGGGGCCCGGCCCGCAGCGGTCCGTGGGCTCGTACACATGGTTCCAGAGCGCAGGTCCTCCTGCTCCAGGATCCCTCATCCGTAGCGGATCCGAGGATCCAGCCAGGCATACACCAGATCGGTCACCAGGTTGGACACCAGGACCGCGGCGGAGACCAGGGTGAACAGCCCCATGAGGAGGGGGAAGTCCCGGTTCAGGGTGGCCGAGACCAGCAGGCGGCCGATGCCCGGCCAGGCGAAGACCGTCTCGGTGAGCACTGCGCCGGTGAACATGAAGCCCACCCGACCGCCGATGACCGTGATCACCGGCAACAGCGCGTTCCGCAGGGCATGGCCGTGCAGCACACGCCATTCGGAGAGCCCCTTGGCGTAGGCCGTGCGGACGAAGTCCGCGGCCAGGGTCTCCAGGAGGTTCGTCCGGGTCAGCCGGGTGATGAGGGCCAGTTGATGCAGGGTCATGGCCGCCACCGGCAGGACCATGTGGCGGGCCACGTCCCACACGTACTCCAGGCCCTGGTAGCGATAGCGGGCGGTGGTCATCCCCTGGACCGGGAAGAGCGGCACCTGCAGGGCCAGGAGCAGGATGAGCATCTGCGCGGACCAGAAGACCGGGAGCGCGTAGCCCACCAGGCACAACACCCGGATGGCCAGGTCGCTGCCGGAGTGGGGGCGACGGGCGGCCCACATCCCCAGGGCCACGCCCAAGGTACTGGAAAGGGCCAGCGCGGTGGCCATCAACAACAGGGTGGCCGGAAGCCGAGAGAGGATGACCTGGGCCACCGGCCGGCCATGGGTGTAGGAGATCCCCCAGTCGCCCCGCAGTACGTTGCCCAGGTAGATCAGCAGTTGTTCGCCCAAGGGCCGATCCAGGCCGAACTTCGCGCGCATGAACGCGTAGTAGGCCGCATCCCCGTACTCGCCGGCCAGGGCCACGATGGGATCGCCGGGTGCCAGGTGGATCAGGGAGAAGGAGACCACCCCGATCCCCACCAGCTTGGGCACGATCTGCAGGAGCCGTCGGACGAGATATCGGGTCACGGGCGCGTGCCGCCGCAGCTATCCTTCCACCGAACACCAGGCCGTCTCTGCGAAGTGGCCGGACCATGCCTGGAATCCGCGGCAGTGGGCCCGATGGCCCACGGTGAAGGCGTTCTCCACCAGCCAGAGGTAGGGCAGCTCCGCCTTCAGGATCCGCTGGATCTCCGCGTAGATCTGGGCCCGCCGACCCCGATCCGCGGTGGCCGCGGCCTGCTGGAAGAGCGCGTCGATCCGGGGGTTCACGTACGCGGCGCCGTTGGAGAAGGGAATGGGACCGATGTTGGTGGAGACGTACATGCGGCGGACCCCGATCTCCGGATCCGTGTTGTTGCAGTAGGAGATCAGGTTGGTGTCGAAGTCCCGGGCCACGAAGATGGTCTCCACGGCCGCGCTGCGGTCCAGGGGCCGGATGACCAGGTCCACCCCCACCTGGGCCAGGTTCTCCCGAAGGACCTGGCTCCACCGGTTGAAGACCGGAAAGTGGACGATGTCCACCTGGAACCGGATGCCGTCCGGGCCAGGGGGATGGCCCGCCTCATCCAGCAGCCGGTTGGCCTTCGCCGGATCGTACTCGTAGGTCGGCTCGGGATCGATGTGGGCCCAGGCAATGCCACTGGCGATGGGGGAGGTGGCCACCCTTCCCTGGCCGAACTGCACCTGCTCCAAGAGCTGCTGGCGGTTGATGGCGTGGGCGAAGGCCTGGCGCACCCGCAGATCCTGGAAGAGGGGCCGCTCCAGGTTGAAGGTCAGGGTCATGATGCAGAACCCCCCACCCGGACCAGAGGCCACCTGGGCCAGTTCGATCTCCGGGTCGGCCGCCAACCGGGGGATGTCCGGCCCCGGAACCCGCCATACATAGTCGATCTCCCCCTGTTCCAGCGCGGCCAACTGGGTGCTCGGATCGGGGATCACCCGAAAGATGACCTGGTCCAGATAGGGGAGTCCCTCCTTGAAGTAGTCGTCGTTGCGGACCACCCGCACCTCCTCGCCCGGGGTGTAGGAGACGAACCGAAACGGCCCGGTGCCGATGGGGTTCAGGTTGGCCTCCGCCTGTTGGGGATCCGTGCCCTGGTAGATGTGCCGGGGCAGGATGGGGGCCTCGGTGACGTTCAGGCGCTGGAGGAGGGGCGCGTAGGGCTCCCGGAAGCGGAAGACCACCGTGTAGTCGTCCGGGGTCTCGATGGCCGCCAGGACGTTCTCCAGGCCGGCCTTGGTCCGAGAGTGGTACTTCAGCAACACCTCCTGGAAGGTGAACCGGACGTCCGCGGCGGTGAAGGGCTCCCCGTCGTGCCACCGGACGTTCCGGCGGAGGTGGAAGACGTAGGTCCGCCCATCGTCCTGGATCTCCCAGCCCTCCGCCAGGTCGGGCACGGGGTTCGCGTTGGCGTCCAGCCCCACCAGGCCGTTGAACAGGGAATCCGCGACCGCGTGGACGTTGAATCCCGTGGTGATGGCCGGGTTGAGGTGTCCCGGATCCGCGGTGACGGCCACCACCAGGGTGCCACCGGACACCGGCGCCCCCTCCTCAGGGGCCGACGCAGAGAGGGGTTCGCCCCCCTCCGGAGGAGCCTGGCCCTCCTCGACAGCCCGAGGCGGTTCCACCACCGGAACACACGCGATCAACGCGAAGGCCAACAGCCCGAACAGCAGCGCTCCACATCTCCCAGACATGGCCCCTCTCTCCTTTCGTGTTCCTCCCGACGTGGGGACCCCCGGGCCTGGGGCCCGGCAGGCGACCACGGGCTGCACGCATGGGCTCTGGATCAGGGATGGGCATCCAGGCGACAACGGCGTACGGCCGATCGTCGCCTGGGGAACACGTCCCGGTCGCCCCGGGGGATGGGCCTGAAATTAGGCAGCTAATACCCGCGAGCACAAGAACAGGAAAGGCGGACGACGGACAGGGCCGCTCAGCCTTCCACAATCCCGGAATGGATGAGGGGGGACAGTTGCCGGCCCAGCGCAAGGATGGCCTGGACCGCGGCGCTGTGGGGAGCGTGGTCGATGGGCGCCCGGTCCGCCTGCTCCGCGGCGAGGACGGCCTCGTCGAAGGGGATGGTGGCTGCCAGCTCCAGGCCGTAGCGCTGGCAGAAGGCCTCCACGGCCCTGCCCTCCTCCGGGGTGCGGACCCGGTTGGCCACCACCCAGATCCGGGGCACACCGAGCTGGGTGGCCAGCTCGTGGCTCCGGCGGCCGGCCTCCAGCGCCCGGTAGTAAGGTTCCACCAGGACCAGGAGCAGGTCCACGTGTTCGGCCGTGCCCCGGCTCAGGTGCTCCAGCCCGGCCTCCATGTCCAGGATGACCACGTCCACGGCCGGGGCATCCGTCTCCGGCTGGGCCCCGCCGTTGGCTCGGGCATGGGTCAACAGATGGCCGGTGATGCCCCGGGCCACGGCATGGGCCTCGCAGCGGCACCCTACACTGGCCTCCACCACCTTGCCCATGATCATCAGACGCACCCGATCCGGCGCAGGGATGCTGTAGTCCTGGATGAGCCGGGACACGGGCTGGCGCAGGTGGACGTAGGCCCGCCCCTGGGGATCCCGGCGCCACTCGGTCAGGCCCGACGGCACCTGGGCCAGCTCGTCCACCGCCTGACGGGAGATGCCCAGGCCAATGGCCAGGTTCGGATTCGAGTCCGCGTCCAGGGCCAGAACCCGTCGGCCCTCCCGGGCCAACGCCCGGGCCAGGGTGCCGGCCACCGTGGTCTTGCCCACACCGCCCTTCCCGGCCACCGCGATCTTCATGGGAATTCCCCTCCTTTCCATCTCCTCTCCACACCTCTCCCCTGCCGAGGCCCGTGCCCCCTCCTCCGCATCCTCGGCACACGGACATCGTCGGCAGGCACACTTTCCCTCGAACAGCTCCCGCTCCAACACCAACAGCCGCTGCAGCAGGGCCCGTTCTCGCCCCTGGAAGCTCTCCACGATCTCGGGGAAGACCAGGGCCAGGGCGATCACGTGCTCCACGGTGGGCGTCTGGACCCCGTTCTCCCAGAAGGAGATGGTCCCCTGGCTGACCCCCACCCGAGCGGCCAACTGGACCTGGGTGAGGCCATGTCGGAGCCGGGCCTTCCGCAGAGTGTGGGCCAGGGAGGTCTCCGGGGCCATGGGATCTCGCTGCTGTGAACCGACTGCACCGTCGAGAGGGGCGAACCCGAAGGGGACCAAGACGTCAGGACCAAGTCCTGCCGTCACCCCCGGCAGGGGGGCGGCCGCTCCGGGCCCCGGCAAAGCCCGGAACATGTTTCCCGCGCGACCCACCCGGAAGACCTGCGGGCCGGGATGGGAACCGGGGCCGCGGGCCGCTCATGGCGGATCCACCACCGTCTCGAGAAAGGACACCAAGGCCCGGACCGTGGGCTCGATGGCCTGCGCCACCGGCGCGCTCAGGCCGATCTCCAGGCTTTCCGTGTCCGCGGGTTGACATCCCACAATGAAGACCTTGGGCGGCAGGATCTGGAGGGCCTTGGCCAGGATCATGGCCTTGGTCGGCGTCGCGTAGTGCATGTCGGCCAGGAAGTCCTCCTGCTGCTCCCGGGGCCACTGGGACAGGTCCGGCACCTGGACCTCCAGGACGTGGACGGTCCCCGGCGGGCTCTGGCGGTCCACCGCGTCCACGATGGCCAGGGCGTCGTATCCCGCCATCAGCTCCTGGACCAGATGGATGCCGCCGATGCCCACCTCCACCACCTGCACCTGCTCGGGCCAGGGGATCCGCGCCCGCAGCCGCTGGGCCACGGCCACGCCGAAGCCGTCGTCCCGACGCAGCATGTTCCCCATGCACGCGACCAGCACCCGTCCCATGCTGGGCACCCCCGGATCAGGGCCGATGTCCGCAGGCCTCGGGCCCGAAGACCTTGCACGCGCAGTCCGGATCGTTGCATTCGCCATGGGCCTGGCCGGTCAACCCGGCGAACGCGTCCGCGAAACGGCGTCCTCCCTCCGCCACGCCCTGTTCCGTGAGCCGATAGCCGATCCCCTGGCCCTCCACCACCCGCTGGACGTAGCCCTGGTCCACCAGCCGCTCCAGGTGGAACCGGATCTGGGCCTCCTCGGCCGGGAGAAAGGGCCGGAGATCTCGGGGCTCCACCACCTGGCCCAACCCCTCCCCCCGATACCAGTAGAGGATCTGCAGGAGTTCGTCCTGCCACTTCAACAGCTCCAGGGGATCGTCCCCCTCCGACCCCCTTGCCGGCCTGGGCTCCGGTCCCTCCGTCATACGCCCTCCCCTCCGCAGGTCAGGCCCGGAAAGCCCGTGGGGAGCCGGGATGGGAGACAGGCCGTCGCTTGTGGAGCACCATCTCCCGGATCCAGGCCATCGCTGCCTCGGTCGCGTCCTGGACCGGGGCCGTGAATCCCGGTCCCCACTGGGTGTCCACCGGCTCTACCTCCATCACCATGACCTCGGGGGGAAGGACCTGGAAGTGCTGGGCGATGATCAGCAGGTTGTCCAGGCTGATGACCCCGGTGACCGCTTCCCCGATCCGCTGCTGGATCTCCTCCGGGGGGGGAAGATGGCCCGCCCAACGATATCGGTAGAGCCGACCCGAGGGGCGTCCCCGCTCCACCGCGGCCACGAAGAAGGCTCGTTGGAAGGCGTGCGGACGCTCCTGGAGCCATTGGACCACCGCGATGGGGCCGTAGCTCAGGTCCTGGATCTCCACCCCTGGGGGCCACTCCAGGCGCTGCAGCCGGGAGACCACCACCGGCCCCACGGAGAGATCCCGCATGTAGGTGTATCCGACCCCCGCGATCAGGACCTTGCCCTTCATTCGACCCCACAGGCGCAGGTGTTGACCTCCCGCACCACCACGTGATCCGCGCCGTCCACGTGGATGTGGGTGGTACAGGGCATGCAGGGATCGAAGCTTCGGATGGTACGGAGGATGTCCACGCCCTTGTACCCATCGGGGCTCTCGTACTCCTCCAGGATGGGTGTGTTCAACACGGCCTCCTCGTAGGGCCCGGGATGGCCCCAGGGATCCCGGGGCGACGCGTTCCAGGTGGAGGGGGTGATGATCTGGTAGTTGGACAGCCGGCCCTGTTCGATGACCGCGTGGTGGGTCAGGTAGCCTCGACCGGCCCCCCAGAAGCCGACGCCGATCTGAAGACCTTTCCGGGGGATCTCGAAGGGGGTGTGGACCCGGTCACGGCCCTGTTTGAGCAGGTCCAGGGCTATGAGCCAGTTGTCCATGGCCACCAGGGCCGTGTAGGGGATGCAGTAGGCCCGACCACGGTTGCGTTCGAACGCGTTCCAGTCCTCGGGCACCTCCCATTCCAGCACCATCTCCGGCAGCTTCCCTTTGGGCAGGTACATGCGCAGACCGGTCCCGGTGGACTCCATGAAGCGGGTGTGGGGAAGTTTGCGGGCCACCGCGGTGCTCCAGAGCCGGGCCGTGCACTCCGCCTCCATCGCGATCCGATCCCAGCGGGGGGCCGTATCCCAGGTGTAGCGCTCCTTCCAGCTCTGTCCGGTGGGTTTGGGAATGGTCTCCTTGTTCCAGGGGTGGTACTGGCTCAGCGGCGCGCCGTTCGGGTCCTTGGGGAAGGGGTAGCTGTCCCAGATCTCGTAGTAGGAGTGCTCCACGAACTCCTCCAGACCGATGTTGAGGTCCTGGAGCCGGGTGGTGACCAGCTCGCCGTCCACGATGACGCCAGGGGTGGCCCATCGGCGCTCGCCCCACCCGTTGCAGTGCTCGTAGGAGGCGTCGTAGGCCTCGGGATCGTCCCAGATGCCCGAGTCGATCAGGTGTTTGGGCCGCGCGCCCACCTGGCGGTAGCGGGGATCCACCTGGTAGAAGAAGTCGCACAGGTCGTCCCAGATGGCCACCACCTTCTTGCTGTAGTCGAAGATGCGCTGGAGACGCATGTAGTATTCGTTCAGCGCGGTGATATCCACCGTCGCGGTGACACCCCCGGGGATGGCCGTCTCGGGATGGGGGTACTTGCCGCCGAGGACCACGTAGGCCTCCCGGGCCACCCGGGTCATGTGGAGGGCCTCCAGGTAGAGCTCGCCGGTCAAGGGGTTCAGGCCGGCCATGATGGCCCCGATGGTCCGGTAGCCGTGGATGGCCTCCCCGGCCGCGGGGGCCTCCTGGGCCTTGGCCCACACCGTGGGGGTGGTGGCCTCCACCATCTGCTGGGAGTAGTCCGGGCCGGCCAACAGGAAGAGGTGGAGGGGGTGGTCGTAGAGGAACTCCATGGCCAACAGCATGTTGCGCACCACCACACCCAGGGGTGGAGGCTGGACGCCCAGGGCCATCTCCAGGGCCAAGGCCGCGGTGGTCGCGTGGACACCGCCGCACACCCCACAGGCCCGGGAGCTGATGAACGCGGCATCCCGGGGATCCCGCCCCCGGAGGATGACCTCGTAGCCCCGAAACAGGGTGGCCATGGAGTTGGCTGCCAGGACCTTCCGCTCCTGCAGGTCCACCACCGTGTGGAAGGCCAGGGCACCCGCCACCCGGGTGACCGGGTCGAAGTCCACGGACTTGATGTAGCCATTGCGGGCCAGCAGCTCTCGGATCCGGTCCTCCTGTTCGGCCAGGGAACGGGCGGTGTAGCGGTAGGGATCGGCCACGCCCTCTTTCAGGTGCGGGCGCCCCTGGGCGTCGAACTCGATGGGCAGGTTCTTGAAACACATAGGGCTCCCTCCTAGCGGTGCAACACCCGCACGATCTGGAGCAGGTTCGCGTCCACCTGCCGTAGCCCTACCCATAGCCGGCCCAGGGCCTGGTTGATGGTGGCCAGATGCTCGGGCAGGGGGCGGGTGTGATCGCGGACGGTCTCCAGCCCGGCCACCAGGGCCTCCAGATGGTCTCCAGCTCGGTCCAGGGCTCGGATGATGCGCACCAGGTAGTAGACCAGGGCCAACACCACCCCCAGCACCGCGACCAGGGTCAGAGCGGTCAGGGCGTTCATCCCTGCGGCCCCCCTTTCCCGGTCCCGTTGACACCGTTGGCCCGCTGTCCCAAGACCACCGCGATGGTGTGGGTGTGGGCCTCCAGGTTGCCCGCGACCTCCAACATCTGGGCGGCCACCTGGATGGTCTCCTCCAGATCCTGGACGGGCCGGGTGTTCTCCGCGATGCCCTGGCCCGCCTGGGCCATCCCGGCCAGGTAGTGCTCGATGTATCGGGCCGCGGTGAAGGTGCGGTGGAGCAGGAAGAGCACCAGGGGAAGGACCAGGAGGAAGGTCACCAGGAGCAGGAGTCCCCAGACGGTATACACGATGTCCGGCACGTTCATGGCTGGCCCTCCTGTCGTTTGACGGCCTCGATGGTGGCCACCAGGTGATGGTCCACCGCCTGAAGGGCCTGGGCCAGGGAGGCCAGCCGGCCGTTCAGGCGCTCCACCTGCCCCCCCAGGTGGCCGGTCTCGGTCTCGATGGCCCGGAGGCCCAGGCGGAGCTTGGCCAGGTAGCTGGTGGGCGCGCCGCCGATGGCCATGAGCAGGGTGGAGATCCGCCACAGGTAGAAGGCCAACACGCCCACGAAGAGGAGGACGGCCAGGGCGGAGAGCAGGGTCAACAGGACGATCACGGAGCACCTCCTGGGCTCTGGGCACGGCCCAGGACACACTGGGGACACCCTGGGCAGCTCTCTGCGTGCTCGTGGATGGCGGCCGCGGCCTCCAGGATCCGCCCCCCGGCCGCGTGGATCTCGTCCACCATGCGGTTGGTGATGGCCAGATCGGGGATGTGGATGGTGGCGGCCGCGATCTGCTGGCCTGTGGTCCAGATCTCGGCCACGGTGTGGTGGATCCGGCGGGCCGTCCGCTCGATCTGACGGAGCAGATAGGCCACCACAGCGGTCACCACCAGGGCCAGGAGAAGGGAGACCCCCCAGACCAGGTAGACCGTTCCAGGGCTCACCTGGGAGGACAAGGCTTCCATGGGCACCTCCTTCCGAAGCTAGGCCGGCTCCTGGGGCTCGTGCAGCACGGACACCACCTCCGTCGCGTGCTGCTCCACCTGCTGGGCCGCATCCCGAAGCTGTGCGGCCATCCGGTTGGTCTGCTGGAGCTCCCAGATGGCCCCGGTCTGGTCCTGGATCTCCTGCGCGACCTGGAGGGCCCGGGCGGCCAGCCGCTCGATGCGTCGGACCGCTCGGATGACCCGCCACAGCAGGATCACCGCGAGGAGCACCACCAGCCCGGCCACGGCCAGGAGGCGAAGCCAGATCGCCAACAGGGCGGCATCGTCCATGGGAACGGACCTCCTTTTTTCCCAGGCCTACGTCTCCGGTGCTTCGTCCTCCTTCTCCTCGGGCTCCCCATGGGGGCGGGGCAGGCCGTAGAAGGAGGAGAAGGTCACGTGGCCCACCGGCTCGCCTCCCAGCCGCCACTGCATCCACTGGTAGATGTGGTGGCCGATGCGCTCCAGCAGGTTGGGCCCGGGCACCTCGCCCCATCCGGTGGCCATCTCGCCCTCCTCCCCCCACCGGACAGAGCGATCCATGAACTTGTTGGTGAGACGACGGAGGTTCCGGATGAGGGTCCCGTGGACCCGGGAGGCGCTGGAGGAGATCAGGGTGCCCGGTGGCCGCTGGTAGAAGGGAGAGAAGCGATCGGGAAAGCCGGGCATGGTGCAGCCGATGCAGATCCCCCCCACGTTCATGCAGCCTCCCATGTGGTTGATGGCCCCTCGACGGGCGATGTTGCAGTTGACCACCGGCCCCCAGCAGCCGATCTCCACCAGGCAACGGCGATCGCCGTAGTGGTCGGCGAAATCCCCCTCCTCGTAGAAACCCGCCCGGGTACATCCCCGGTGGACGGTCTCCTGGAAGAGCCAGGCCGGCCGCCCCAGCTCATCGAATTCCGGCAGCGGGCCCAGCCCCTGGAGGAAGAGGAGGATGGCGGCCACCGTCTCGGTGAAGTTGTCCCCCACCGGCGCACATCCCGGGATGTTGATCACCGGCAACCCCAGGGCGCTCCGGTAGTCCGGCCCCAGGAAGTCCATGACCCCCATGGCATCTGTGGGGTTGCCGATGGCCGCGGGCACACCCCCCCAGGTGGCACAGGTGCCGATGGCGATGACGGCCGCGGCTGCCGGGGCCATGCGCCGGAGCCACTCCGCGGTGGAGATGGGCCGGGGCTGGTCGCCCTCCCAGCGCACCCCCAGGGCAGACCAGTAGCCACCGGTCTGGGCGGCGAGCTCCTCGTTCGGCACCGAGCCCTCGTAGACCACCACGAAAGGATCGTCCAGCTCTCCCTCCGCGGCCAGCTCGAAGTGGTGCACAAAGGCCTCGCCGGCCTCCACGGAGAGGACCGGATGGTGGAGGACAACCCGGGGCACGCCGGGAATGCTGGCCGTGAGGAGCTCCTCGATGCTGGGATTGGTGGCCCCGGAGACCGCGATGGTACAGCCGTCGCAGCTCATGCCCGCCAGCCAGAAGACGTGGACCTGGCGGATGGGCCCCGGGGAGAGGCCCCTGGGCTCCGGCAGGGGCGCGGGAACGGGATCCTCCAGCTCGATCACCGCCCGAGCGGGGACACGGGGAGGAGCCGGCGCGGGGGTCTCCCGGACCGGCTCCGGAATTCTGGATGTGGTGACCATGGCTCGTCTCCCTGCGATCCAGATCGGCAAAGCATGTGGGCGATATGCGGGTACGGACGGCACCTCTCCCCACGGCCGGGCTGCGACCGTGGAGTCCGCCTGGGGGATGGGGACGGATGGTGTGTCGGGCCGGCGCACGGCCTCACCGGAAGGGACCCCCACGGAAGGGCCCCAGATGGGCCGTCCACTCGAGACACTTTCACATCCAGGACACAGAGGACATGGATCCCGTCGAGGATCCAGGGGCTGCACGGCAACGAGGTTCACGGCCCAACGCCGACGGCCCCCTGCCGGAAGGGGCCCCAGGCGCCGGCGATAGGGAGCCCGGGAGACGGTGCGCTCGGGCTCCAGAAAACACCGAAGGGCAGAGCACCCCGCTGGGGGGCTCCGCGCCGTGCACTGTGAGATTGGGGGATGGGATGTCGCTGCGGCCCATTGTAGCACATCCCGGGAACGGTTGTAAAGAACGCGCGGGGCCCGCGCGCGGGCCTGGGGGCTGTCAGGTCCCTGCCCCCCTCCAGGCCTCAGGCCTCCGAGCTAGAGCCGGGGATCCAGGGCATCCCGCAGGCCGTCGCCCACTAGGTTGAGGCTGAGCACCGTGACGAAGATGGCAAAACCGGGGAAGAAGGAAAACCAGGGGGCTTCCCGGATCCAGTCCCGGCCGAAGCTGAGCATGGAGCCCCAGGAGGGCTCCGGTGGTTGGGTGCCCAGCCCCAGGAAGGAGAGGGCGGCCTCGGCCAGGATGGCGTAGGCCAGGGAGAGGGTCACCTGGACGATGATGGTGTCCAGGGTGCCGGGGAAGATGTGTCGCCAGAGGATGCGGCCCGGCGGGGCCCCCGCGGCCCGGGCCGCCAACACGTAGTCCTCCTCCCGGAGGGCCAGGGTCGTCCCTCGGACCAGCCGGGCGAAATAGGGGATGTAGACGATGCCGATGGCGATCATCACGTTGGCCGTGGACGCGCCCAACAGAGCCATGATGGTGATGGCCAGCAGGATGGCCGGGAAGGCGAAGAGCACGTCCATGACCCGCATGATCAGGGTGTCCACCAGGCCGCCGAAGTAGCCGGCCAGCAGGCCCAACAGGATCCCCACGCTGGCCGAGAGGCCCACGGCCACCGCGCCCACCTGCAGGGAGATCCGGGCCCCGTAGATGATGCGGGAATAGATGTCCCGGCCGAAATCGTCCGTGCCGAAGGGGTGGGCCCAGGAGGGCGGCTGGAGCCGATTGGGCATGTCCATGGCATAGGGGTCGTAGGGCGCGATCAGACCGGGGAAGAGGGCCCCCAGAGCCAGGAAGGCCAGGACCAGGAGGGAGGCCAGGGCCAGCCGATGGCGACGGAAGCGGCGCAGGGCCCGCTGTCGAGGGCTCGCGGCGGCCCGGGGCGCCTCCAGGGCCGGGGTGGCCATGGGCAGCGAGGGGGAACGGACAGCGTCACTCATAGCGGATCCGGGGATTGAGCCAGGTGTACAGGATGTCCACCATCAGGTTGCTCAGGGTAAAGGCCAGGGCCACCACCAGGGTCACCCCCTGGACCACGGGGTAGTCCCGCTGGTTGACCGCCACCAGCAACATGGTGCCCACGCCGGGAAAGGCGAAGATGGTCTCGATGATCACCGCACCGCCCAGCAGCGCACCGAACTGGACGCCGATCACCGTCACCGTGGGGATGAGCGCGTTCTTCAGGGCGTGACGGAGCAGCACCGCCCGATGGGAGAGCCCCTTGGATCGGGCCGTCCGGATGAAGTCCTGGACCAGGGTCTCGATCATGGAGGCCCGGC
>JALSIX010000148.1 GCA_026989655.1 Caldilineaceae bacterium | reverse complement strand
GACGCCTCCTGAGAGAAGGGCTGTGTCAGGATGGTGTCGATGCGTTCCAGCTCCTTGGGGGCGAAGTCCGTGTGGCCCAACGGCCATGGCCTCCGCGAGCTGTCCGGGACGGTTGGCCCCGATGAGCATCCAGGTGCTCTCCGGGGGGCGGAGGAGCCGGACCACTGCCTCTGGGCCAGGCTCTGTCCTCGCTCTCGGGCCACGGGTCGAGCCGACGGCCCTCGGCCAGCCGATCCGCGGTCATCTGTTCGGGGCACAGGAAGCCGGCGGGGGCCTGGCTGGCCAGGAGCCCTGGGGGGACGCTCCCGGGGGCCTCCAGCCCTCTATTTTACCCTGGGTGCAGGCGACGGACAACGGGGAATTGTAGTCCGACGGGCGGTGAGGGGCCCCGGCAGTGGTCCGGGCACAGGACCTCGTCTTCTGGCCCGGCCTTCCCTGGGTTCCAGGCCAGGGAGGACGAGGCGGTCACGTCACGTGGCGCCAGCCGTAGGTGCGGCGGTAGCCGTAGTCGGTGCTGAAGCTGCTGAAGAGCTTCTTGCCCGCCTGGCTGATGGGGTGTCGGCTGAGGGAGCGGAAGCCCCGACGGGCGATCTGCCAGGGGCTGTAGATGCGCCGACAGAGCCAGTCGTACCAGTCTCGGAGCTCGTCCACGGTGAAATGTCGGGGCACATAGGTCACGTGGGCCGTGTCGTAGTGGCGCCAGGGGACGTCCAGCAGACGGCCCTCCTGTTCACACAGGGCCCGGAAGGGCGTGCCCGGGTAGGGGGTGAGGACCGTGACGCTCACCCCGTCCAGCTCGCTGGTGCGGATGAAGTCCCACATGGCCTGGAAGGTGGCCGGCGTGTCCTCGTCGAAGCCCATGACGAAGAGGCCCACCACGCTGGTGCCGGTGGCGTGGATCTTGCGGATGGCCTCTCGGGTCTGTTCCACTTTGCCCCGGGACTTGCCGCCCAGTTCTCGGCGGTTGTCCGGGTTCACGCTCTCGAAGCCGATGAAGTGTTTGTCCAGCCCTGCCGCCCGGCCCATCTCCAGGAGCTCTGGGTAGTTGGCCACGCTCATCTCCGACTGGGCGGTCCAGCTATGGAGGCCCAGCCGCATCAGGGCCTGGAAGAGCTCCGCGCAGTAGTCGGGGTCGGTGATGAAGTTCAGGCCGAAGTTGTCGTCTGTGAGGAAGAAGCGCTTGATGCCCCGGCGCTCGATCTCGTCCACCACCTCGTCCACAGGACGGAGCCGCATCCGGCGGCCGCTGACCCGGATGGCCGTGCAGAAGGAGCAGTTGCGGGGGCATCCCCGGGTGATCTCCAGGTAGGGCGTCCAGTAGTGCTCGTTCTCCCGGACCATCTGGATCACCCGGTCGGAGATCCGGGCCACCCCCTCCAGGTTGGCCCAGGCCTCGTCCCGGTAGAGGGGCTTCAGCCCCTGGGTGCCCTCCGCGGCGAAGTCCTGGATGGCCTGGGGCCAGGTGAAGTAGCCTTCGCCCACGAAGACGCTGTGCGCGAAGCGCTGCACGTGCTCGGGCATCAGGGTCGCGTGGACCCCGCCCACCACCACGCCGGCTCCCTGGCGTTTGGCCACCCTCGCGATGGCCTCGGCCCGCTCGATGGTGAGGGTCATGCTGGTGATCCCCACCAGGTCTCCTTCGCCCAAGGTGTCCAGGGGCAGGGCGCGGATGTTCTCGTCCCAGATCTCCACGGGAATCTCCTCGGGCACCAGGGAGGCCAGCCGCATGAGGGTGTAGGGCGAACCCGGGGCCTTGCCGAAGATGCGGCCATCTCGTTTGGGGCGAATCAGCACGACCCGACGCATCGACGTCTCTCCTGGGTGTCTCGACACAGGGCGGGAGCTCGGGACGACGAGCTATTCTAGCACACTTCCCTGCGGGGGGCAAGGATTTTTCAGGGGGTGTTGAGAAAAATCCGGGGCCGGCCTGGCCTACTCCATGCCGAGCACCTCGAACCAGAGTGCGCTGTACAGGATCCCCACCAGCGCGCCCACGAAGACCTCGAAGGGCGTGTGGCCGATGAGTTCCTTCAGCTCCTGCTCGCTCACAGGCTGGCCGCTGAACAGCTCCCGGAGGATCTGGTTGAGCACCCGGGCCTGTTTCCCCGCGGACTGGCGCACTCCGGCCGCGTCGTACATGACGATCAGGGCCAGGACCACGGCCAGGGCAAAGAGGTCGCTCTGGGTGCCCTGGCGGTAGCCGATGGAGGTGGCCAGGCTGGTCACCATGGCCGAGTGGCTGCTGGGCATGCCGCCGGCCCGGGTGAGCACCCGCAGGTCGAAGTCCCGGAGCCGGAACCACTCCCACAGGAACTTGAAGAGCTGGACCCCCAGGACCACGCTCAGAGGGATCCACAGGCTGGGATTGGCAGCGATCTGCATGGGATCTGCGGCCTATGGTTGGGCCCACTCGTCGAAAGGTTCCAGGGAGCCGCCCCCCTGCCATTGGGACACCCGAAGCTCTGCCTGCTCCAGCTTCTGGGCGCAGTGTTCGGCCAACAGAACGCCCTGTTCGTAGAGGGCCAGAGCCTGTTCCAGGGGCAGATCCCCCTGTTCGATGAAGGCCACCACCTGCTCCAGGTGGGCGTAGGCCTCTTCGAAGGACAGCCCTGCGATCGCCTCTGGGGAGAGGATCTTGGGTTCCGCCATGTCCACGGTGCCCTCCTGCTCTAGTGGGCCCGGCTCCATCTCGGTGCTCGATATCGGGCTCGACATCCGGTCAGTATAGCAGAAAGGCCAGGACCGGGGTAAAATGGAGACCAGCCCCAACCCCACAGCGCTGTTGGAAAGGACAACGAGACCATGGTCACCGATCCCCGCACGCTGGAACGGCCCCGAGTGGTGGTGTTGGAGCCGGACCTCTTCTTCGCGCCTCGGCTGGTGGACGTGATCCAGGCCGTGGGCGGACAGGCCATCGTGGTGGAGACCCCGGACGATCTGGTGGAGGCGGTGGGCCGCTGGTTTCCCCACCTGGTGCTGGTGGACCTGTCCACCCCCGGAGACTGGGCAGGGGCCATCCGCCGGTGCAAGCTCCTGCCCCACACCCGCCAGGCACCCATCGTGGCCTTCGGCAGCCACGTGGACACAGCCGCCCTGGCCCGAGCCCAGGAGGCCGGCGCGGACCAGGCCTGGCCCCGGGGCCGTTTCATGGCCGGGCTCCCCGAACTGGTCCGCCGCCATCTGCTGCCCACCCCGGAGCCTGTTCCCGGCTGCCAGGATCCCCCCAGCCCCTCGGCCGTGGCCGGCCTGCTGGCCTTCAACCAGGGACGCTACTTCGAACAGCACGAGTACCTGGAGCTGGCCTGGAACCAGGAGCCGGGACCGGTGCGGGACCTCTACCAGGGCATCCTCCAGGTCGGGGTGGCCTTCCACCACATGCTCCAGGGCAACTGGCGGGGGGCCATCAAGATGTTCCGACGGGGACTGCCCAAGCTGCGGCGTTTCCCGGATGTGTGCCAGGGAATCCAGGTGGGCCGCCTCCGGGAGGCCGCGGAGGCCATTCATCGGGAGCTCACCGCTGGGGGCCCCCAGGCCTTGGCCCAGTGGACCCCTGAACGGCTGCCTCGGATCGCGTTCGACAACCCCTATGGGGTGGACGATCCCGAGGCCCTGGTAGAGCTGCCGGAGTAGCCGACTCTCAACGGTTGAACCCCCGGGGACCCACCGGCCCGGGCCGGTCTCTGTCCCCGGGGGCGACCCAGGCCCTTCCCCGCTCCGTGAGCATGAAGGTGGCCGCGGGGAACTTCATGTTGCTCTCGATGAGCCCCCGGCGCTCCAGGCCCCGCACCACCCCTCCGGGCACGGTCTCCGTCTGGCCGTCCAGACGGTGCAGCCGGTAGACCTTCGCGCCGTCCACCGTCCGGTGGACCTTCAGCACGTGTCCCTGGGCCAGGGCCCTCAACAGGGCCCGCTGGGAACCGCCGAGGGGCAGTCGACTCCAGAGCCACCGTCTCCAGGACACAGCCCGCCTTCCCTGGGCCTTCACCGGTGGAGGCTCGATGGCCTGCCTCAGCGATCGATGCCTCCCATGCACAGGTACTTGATCTCCACGTACTCGTCGACGCCGTACCGGGAGCCCTCCCGGCCGATGCCGGACTCCTTGACCCCGCCGAAGGGGGCCACCGCGGTGGAGATGAGCCCCGTGTTGATGCCCACCATGCCGTACTCCAGCCCCTCGGCCACCCGCCACACCCGACCGATGTCCCGGCTGTAGAAGTACGCGGCCAGGCCATAGCGGGTGCTGTTGGCCAGGCGGATGACCTCCTCCTCGGTGCGGAAGCGGTACAGAGGGGCGATGGGGCCGAAGATCTCCTCCTGGGTGAAGGCCATCTCCGGTGTCACCTCGGTGACCACCGTGGGTTCGAAGAAGGTCCCTCCTCGGGGATGGCGATGGCCGCCCAGGATCACCTGGGCCCCCTTCCGGACCGCGTCCTCCAGCAGGCGTTCGACCTTCTCCACCGCAGCCTGGTTGATCAGGGGGCCGATGACCACGCCCTCCTCCAGGCCGTAGCCCACCTTGAGCCGGGAGACCGCGTCCGCGTATTTGTGGGCGAACTCGTCGTACACCGCGGTGTGGACGAAGATCCGGTTGGCGCACACACAGGTCTGGCCCGCGTTGCGGTATTTGCAGGCCAGGGCGCCGGCCACGGCCTCGTCCACCTCTGCGTCGTCGAAGACGATGAAGGGCGCGTTGCCCCCCAGCTCCAGGGAGACCCGTTTCACCGTGTCCGCGCTCTGGCGGAGGAGGAGCTTGCCCACCTGGGTGGATCCGGTGAAGGAGATCTTCCGCACCGTGGGGTTGGCGGTCAGCTCCTGGCCCACGGGAACCGGATCCAGGGCGGTGACCACGTTCAGGACACCGGGGGGGAAGCCGGCTCGTTGGGCCAGCTCGGCCAGGGCCAGCGCGGAGAGGGGCGTGTCCTCCGCGGGCTTGATGACCACGGTACATCCCGCGGCCAGGGCCGGGGCCACCTTCCGGGTGATCATGGCGTTGGGGAAGTTCCAGGGGGTGATGGCCCCGACCACGCCCACGGGCTGTTTGACCACCACCAGCCGGGCATTGCCCACGTGGCTGGGGATCACGTCCCCGTAGATCCGGCGGGCCTCCTCCGCGAACCACTCCACAAAGGAGGCTCCGTAGCGGACCTCGCCCCGGGCCTCGAACAGGGGCTTGCCCTGCTCCAGGGTCATGAGGAGGGCCAGGTCCTCCTGGTGTTCCCGGATCAGGTCGTTCCACCGCCGCAGGATGGCGGCCCGCTCGCCGGCGGTCAATCCTCGCCAGGCTGGCCAGGCCGTGTCCGCGGCCTGGATGGCCCGGCGGGTCTCCTCGGCTCCCATGTCGGCCACCTGAGCCAGGACCTGGCCGGTGGCCGGGTTGTGGACGGGAAAGGTCCTGCCCGAGTGGGCATCCACCCATTCTCCCCCGATGAACCCTTGGCTCCGCAGCAGGGAGCGGTCCCGCAGTTGGATCTCCGCAAGCTGTGTCATGGCTTCCCTCCTCCCAGGACGATCATGGATCCTCGTGCCCGGCCCCTGGGCCATTTCCAGGGCAGGTGCCCAGGGCCTAGGATGGCTCCGCCAACCAGTCCCGCATCCCCGGGGGGATCCGCCGGGGGTCCGCCACCAGCTCGATGAGGCGGCGCAGGTTGGCGTGGTCCTTGCCGTCCCCGTCCTTGTCCTTGGGCGTCTCCAACAGCATGGGGATGCCATCCCACCGGGGGTCGTTGAGGATGTGGCGGAAGCCCTCCAGGCCCACCTGGCCCTGGCCGATGTGGGTGTGGCGGTCCTTGCGGCTGCCCAGGGGGTGCTGGCTGTCGTTGAAGTGCCAGCAGTGGACCCGGTCCAGGCCTATGGTGGCCTCCACGGCCTGGACGAAGGCCGCGTAGCCCTCCTCCGTGCGGAAGTCGTAGCCCGCGGCCAGGGCGTGGCAGGTGTCCAGGCAGACTCCCACCCGGGAGCTGTCCTCCACCTGTTCCATCATGGCGGCCAGTTGTTCCAGCCGATAGCCCACCACCGAGCCCTGCCCGGCCATGAGCTCCAACAGGGTGCGGACATCCTGACAGTGGGGCAGCTCCTGGTGGAGGCGGTTCAGGGCCTCCGCGACCCGGGCCATGCCTGCCTCCTCGCCGCTGCCCGTGTGGGAGCCCGGGTGGAGCACCACGTGGGGGATGCCGTAGGCATGGGCCCGTTCCAGCTCATCCCGGTGCGCGGCCAGGCTCTTCTCCCACAGGTCGTCCTTGGGGCTGGCCAGGTTGATCAGGTAGGCCGCGTGGCTCACCACGGCCTGGATCCCGAGCCGGGGCCTCAGTTCGTTCCAGCGGGCCACGTCCTCGGGGTTGATGGGAGGGCCCACCCACTGGCGGCTGCTCTTGGTGAAGAGCTGGATGGCGTTCATGCCCTCGGCAGCCCCCCGTTCCAGGGCCCTGCTCACCCCACCGGCGATGGACATGTGCGCGCCCAACAACAGGACTCCCATACGTCTAGCTCCTCGTGTTGTGGTCCGGGCCGGATCGTCGGCCCGGGTGCGATCTCGAACGCGGCCCCTCAGTCTCCTGCCCCTGGCTGGAGCCCCTCCGGTGGGTGTCCCTGTTCGGCCCAACGTCTCAGGTCCGCCTCTTGGAGGGTGGGGATCCCCAGCTGTTGGGCCCGCCGGAGCTTGCTCCCCGGGTTCTCGCCCACCACCAGAAAGCGGGTCCGACGGCTCACGCTATCGGTGACCTTGCCGCCCCGCTCCTGGATGAAGCGCCGGGCCTCCTCTCGGGTCATGGAGGGCAGGGTGCCGGTGATGACGAAGGTGTAGCCCGCGAAGGGCTGGGGCCGTTCCGGGGCCTCCTGCCGTTCCTGGGCGACCTGGACTCCCAGGCCATCGAGCTTGTGGATCAGGGCCCGGTTGGGCTCCAGCCCGAAGAAGCGGACGATGCTTTCCGCGATCTTGGGCCCCACCCCTTCGATGGCGGCCAGGGTCTCCTGGTCCGCGTCCATCAGCTCGTAGAGGCTGGTGAAATGCTCCATGATGAGACGGGCCACGATGGTGCCCACGTAGCGGATGCCCAGGCCGATGAGCAGACGGGTGGGCCCCCGGCCCTTGCTCTCCTGGATGGCCCGCTGCAGGTTGGCCACCCGTTTGGGGCCGTACCCCTCCAGCTGGAGGATCCGGTCCCAGGGGAGCTGGTAGATGTCGGCCAGGTCCCGGATGAAGCCCAGCTCCACGAAGAGCTCGGCCTGGCGGATGCCGAAGCCCTCGATGTCCATGGCGGCCCGGGAGACGAAGTGCTCCACCCGGCGGACCAGTTGGGCCGGGCAGGCGCTGTTCTCGCAGTACCAGATGGCCTCGCCTGGATGGCGCACCAGGGGATACCCGCAGGAGGGGCAGGTCCGGGGCATCTCCCAGATGCGCTCGTCGCCGGTGCGCAGCTCGGGGATGGGCCGCACCACCTGGGGGATGACCCCGCCGGCCCGGGTGATCACCACGAAGTCGCCGATGCGGATGTCCAGGCTCTTGATGTAGTCCTCGTTGTGCAGGGTGGCTGCGGTGACGGTGACGCCGCCGATCTGTACCGGCTCCAGCACGGCCCGGGGCGTCACTGCGCCGGTCCGCCCCACGTTCACCTGGATGTCCAGCAGCCGGGTCACGGCCTCCTGCATGCCGGACTTGTAGGCCACGGCCCAGCGGTAGTCCTTGCCCCGGGTGCCCAGGATCTCCTGGTGGCGCAGGCCGTCCACCTTGACCACCAGGCCGTCGATCTCGTAGGGCAGCCGCTCCTTCAGCTCCTGCCAATGGTCCGCGTAGGCCACCAGGCGCTCGAACTCCGGGTCGTCGAAATGGCGGTTCTCCGGGTTCACCGGGAAGCCCAGCGCCTTCAGGTACTGGAGGCACTCCCACTGGGTCTGCGGTGGGTTCTCCGCGCCCTCCAGGACCAGGATCTGGTAGACCCAGAGCTTGATGGGGCGCCGCGCGGTCTCCCGGCTGTCCAGTTGGCGCAGGGAGCCCGCGGCGAAGTTGCGGGGGTTGGCAAAGGTGCGGCCGCCCTCCTGGGCCTGGCGGCGGTTGAAGGCCTGGAAGTCCGCCACCTCCACGTAGCCCTCGCCCCGGACCACCAGCCGGGCGGGTGGCCGCAGGGGGGAGTCCGGCTCCACGGGGATGCGCAGGGGGAGCGCGCGCACGGTGCGCAGGTTCGCGGTGATCTCCTCCCCCTCGTAGCCATCTCCCCGGGTGGCCCCCAACACGAAACGTCCGGCCTCGTCGTAGTGGAGCACCACGGTCAGGCCGTCCACCTTGGGCTCCACCGTGTAGCCAAGCCGGGGGTGCTCCTCTGGGGGCAACATGCGGAGGGTCCGTTCGCGCCACTCCCGCAGTTCCTGGGGGCTGAAGGCATTGGCCAGGCTCAGCACCGGCACCGGGTGGCGGACCTTCTCGAAGCGCTCGGCCACGAAGCCGCCCACCCGAACGGTGGGGCTGTCGTCGCTGCGGAACTGGGGGTACCGTTCCTCCAGCCGCACCAGCTCCTGGAAGAGCGCGTCGAACTCCGCGTCGCTGATGACGGGGTCGTCCAGCACGTAGTAGCGGTACTGGTGGTAGCGGACCAGTTCCCGCAGCCGTTCGATCCGTTGGCGGACGGCTTCCAGTTCTTCGGCGGCGTGGGTTTCAGGGATCGGATCGTCCATGGGCGTCGGTCGTGTGGTGGCGGTTTGGAACCGTGGATGGCTCGGCGGGCGGGTCTCCAGGGCCATTTCGGGGTCGGAACCCGGCCGCCTCGGGTGGTGTGGCGCGGGCATCCCCGGGCTGGAGGGCTCGGCTGGGTGCACGCCGTCGTCCGGGGTGGCGCCCAGGGCGCGGCCGGGAAGGGCAGACGGCTGTCCCGGTGGACGGCCGGGCCGGAGTCAGGGCTGTGGTGCCAGGAACTCCCCGGCCACCCAGCCGCTGAGCTGGTCCTCCGGGTCGTCGGTCACCTGGACCCGATACCAGCGATAGCCGTCGGCCTCCACAGGGTAGACCGGGTATTCCGGTCCGGGCTCCAGGATCTGGAAGACCCGTCCTTCCTCGTAGATCTCCAGGGTGAGGCTCCCCAGGCCCGGTGCGCTGCGCAGGCGGATGCCCTCGCCGTCGGTGTTGGCCACCACCACCTGTTGGCCCACTCCGAAGACCGGGGGCGAGGTGGGCACGGGCGTGGGCTGGGCCTCCACTGTCGGGGTTGTGGCCGGGGCCAGCGCCTCCTGGGGCCCGGTGGTCTCCGGGGAGGCCTCCAGGGCCGGCGGTTCCTGGGAGGGTGTGGAGTCGGCCCGGAAGAACAGGGAGGCGACCACCACGATCCCCAGGACCAGGGCGCCGATGAGCCACCAGAAGGGCACGGTGCGTCCTAGCCGTCGAGCTCGCCGGGCCCGGGAGGAGTCGAAGCCCGGCACCATGCGGTCTCGGCCGTACCAGGGCTCCTCCTCCTGGGGGGGCCGTTTCTCCTGTTCGGGCACGGGGGGCCTGGTGTCGGGCCCGGGCGGCTCCGGCCTGCCGGGAGGCGGAGGGGGGGTGCGCTCGGGATCGAAGCGAGGCTCGGGCGGGAGCGGATCGGGCTTGGGCGGCTCCGGAGCCGGGTCGAATCTCGGTTCGTCTCTGTCCACCATGGGTAGCTCCGCGGGCGAGTAGGGGGCGTTGGGTCGGGACGGTCAACGGCTTCGGTCCTTCAACAGGGCCAGCATCTCCTCCACGGGGCGGGTGTTGACCACCTGCTGGGGTTCCACCCAACCTCGCCGGGCGGTGGCCACCCCGTACTCCAGCACGTCCAGGCCCTCGGGGCTGTGGGCGTCGCAGCTGATGGCCAGCATGCAGCCCAGCTCCACGGCCCGGCGGGCGTGGATGTCGTTCAGGTCCAGGCGATAGGGGCTGGCGTTGACCTCCACCACGGTGCCGGTCTCGGCACAGGCCTTCAGGACCCGTTCCAGGTCGATGGCTGTGGGGGGGCGCTGGCCCACCAGGCGGCCGGTGGGATGGCCCAGGATGTCCACGTGGGGGTTGCGGACGGCCTGCAGGCAGCGCTCGGTGATGGTCTCCGGATCCTGGCGTTGGGCCGTGTGGATGCTGGCCACCACCACGTCCAGGCGGGCCAGGATCTCGTCGGGCAGCCCCAGGGAGCCGTCGGCCAGGATCTCCACCTCTATGCCGTGCAGGATCCGGAAGTCGATGCCCTGCTCTCGATAGCGGCGGTTGAGGGCCTGGATCTCCTGGGCCTGGCGGAGCACCGCGTCGCCGTCCAGCCCCCCGGTGATGCCCAGGCCCGCGCTGTGGTCTGTGCAGGCCCAGTAGCGATGGCCCCGGGCCCGAGCGGCCTCGGCCATCTCCGGGATGGAGGCCTTGCCGTCGCTGCTCCAGGTGCTGTGGCCGTGGAGCTCTCCCTGGATGTCCGTCTCCTGGATCAGCCGGGGCAGCCGATGTGCCCGGGCCGCCTGGATCTCGCCTCGGGCCTCCCGGAGCTCGGGGGGGATGAAGTCCAGCCCCAGGAAGGCATAGAGGGCCTCTTCCTCGGGGAAGAAGCGCTGGGTGCCGTCGGGCAGCTCCGGGTGGTTGCGGGCGGTGAGACCGTATTCGTTCAAGCTCCATCCCTGCTCCAGGGCCAGCTCTCGCAGGGCCACGTTGTGGGCCTTGCTGCCGGTGAAGTAGCAGAGGGCAGCTCCCCAGTGCCGGGGTTCCACCACCCGCAGGTCCACCTGGAGGCCGTTGTGGAGGACGACGCTGCTCTTGGTGGTCCCCTGGGCCAGGACCTCGTCCACGTAGTCCAGGTGGCAGAAGGCCTCCATCACCGCGGCAGGTCGATGGCTGATGGCCAGCAGGTCTACGTCGCCAATGGTCTCCTTCCAGCGGCGCAGGCTGCCCGCGATGGCGATGCGGGCCAGGGCATCGCCCGAGGCCCGTTCCAGCGCGGCCACCAGTTCCAGGGCCAGGGGCCGGGCATGGCCGATGGGCATACGGGTGGTCTGTTGGGCCAGCAGCTGGATGCCCCGGAGGATCTTCTCCTCGGTCTTGGGGCCGAAGCCCTTGAGGCGGCGGATCCGGCCCTCCCGGGCGGCCTGTTCCAGGGCCTCTACGCCGGTGATGCCCAGCTCCTGCCACAGGCGACGGGCCGTCTTCGGGCCCACCTCGGGCACCCGCATCATCTCCAAGACCCCTTTGGGGACCTGGGCGGCCAGCTCCTGGTGGTAGCTCAGGTGTCCGGTCTCCAACAGCTCTGCGATCTTCTTGGAGATGGCCTCGCCGATGCCGGGCAGCTCCTCCAGGGTTCCGGCCCGGTGGATCTCGTACAGGCTGGCGTGGAGGTCCTGGAGGGTCCGGGCCGCGTTGCGGTAGGCCCGGATCTTGTAGGGATTCTCCCCCAAGACCTCCAGCATGTCCGCGATCTCCTCGAAGATCGCGGCCACTTCTCGGTTGGTCAGCCGAGGGCGATGGGTGGTCTTCGGCACGGCTGTGGGTTCGCTGTCCATGGCCCTATTATACGACAGCCTGGGATTTTGGGGAAGGAGATGGGAAGGGACGGGGCCTATTGCACCCGGGTCGGGCTCGGCCGCGTCGGGGTCTGCTTCTCACCTCAGCCGTGGACAGGAGCCCTCCTTATCGATGATCCACCCTTGTTCGATATCGAGACCGATATCGAGGCCAATATCGAGGTGATCAGGACAAACCATGTCCCGGGGAGGGCCCTGGAGCGTTCGCCTGGAGCCCTGCCCGAAGCACTCAGCCCGAAGGAGGGGTGGGCTTCGGGGGCGCGGCCATGGAGGGATGGGGACCTTCGTCTGGGCAGGGGTGGGTTGGGCCCTGGGCCGTGTCGTCGGGCAACAGGCCCTGGTCCACGGCCCAGCGCAGGAGTGCTTCGGCTGCCTCTCCCAGGGCCGTGGACACCTCTCGAATGGGGGCCAGACGTCGGGCCACCTGGCTGCGGACCACCTGGCCCTGGCGCCAGGAGCGGCCTCCGGTGTGGATGCTGTGCAGCAGGGGGATGAGGCGATCCAGGGCGTTCGCGAAACGGGCCTCTGGGGTCTTCCGGGCCTCGAACTCCCGCCAGAGGGCGTGGAACTCCTGGGCCTGCTCCTCCGGCAGGAGCCCGAAGATCCGTTCCGCGGCCCGCTGTTCCCGTTCGGCCTTGTCCACGTGGGCCGCGGGATCGTAGGCGTAGGTGTCCCCTGCGTCGATCTCCACCAAGTCGTGGACCAGCACCATCTTCAGGGCCCGGAGGATGTCCACCGGTTCGTCCGCGTGCTCGGCCAGGACCATGCAGGCCACGGCCAGGTGCCAGGAGTGCTCCGCGGAGTTCTCCAGCCGCTCTGCGCCCACCAGGTAGGTGCGCCGGAGCACGCCTTTCAGGCGGTCGATCTCCACCAGAAAGCGGAGCTGCCGGAAGAGGCGTTCGTCGTGGATGGGCTCCAGGGGTTCCGGTGGGAAGGGGGTCATGGTCTGTGCTCGGTCCAGACGCGGTGGAGGGCTCCCCCCTCTTCTGCCTGGGGTTTCCGGCCGGCCACAGCCGCCTGGAGACGTTCGCGTTGTTCGGAGGACAGGGACAGGAGCGGTGGCCGGACCCGCAGCCATCCCTCATGGCCGGTGCGTTGGGCCACCAGCGCCTTGAGCCCGGGAATGGCCGGTACCTGGAGTGTGGCCAGGAGATCCCGCAGCCACGTGATCTGGGCCTGGAGGGACTCCGCCTCCGGTGTCTCCCAGCGATCGCAGAGGGTCCGGAGGGACTGGGGGAGGACGTTCGCGGGGGCGCAGATGGTGCCCGCTCCACCGTGCCGGAGGGTGGGGAGCAGGAACCTCTCCGTGCCTGTGAAGATCCCAAACCCAGGAAAGCGCTCCAGCAGGGCCTTCAGATGGGCCCAGTCGCCGGAGCTGTCCTTGATCCCTATCACGGTCTCCGGGAAGCTCTCCACGAGCCGGGCGATGAGATCCAGGGAGAGATCCACGTGGGAGACCTGGGGGATGTGGTACAGCACCATGCGCAGCCGGGGATCGCCCACCCGTTCGATCGTGGTGGCGTAGGCCCGGAAGAGCCCCTGGTCGTCCACGTCCTTGTAGTAGTAGGGGGGCAACACCAGGACCCCGGCACAGCCGCTGCGCACTGCATGGGCGCTCAGGGTCGCGGTGTCCTGGATGGAGGGGCATCCCGTGCCCACCAGGAGCCGATCTCCGGGCAGACCGGCCTGGAGCAGGCCGTCCACCACGGCCATGCGCTCCTCCACGGCAAAGGAGGTGGCTTCGCCGGTGGTGCCGAAGACCACCAGGCCGTGGCAGCCGTGCTCCAGCAGCCAGCGGGCGTGTTCCACCATCCGGGGGAGATCCGGTTGCAGGTCTGGGGTGAGGGGGGTGAGGACCGGGGCGAGGACGCCGCGAAGACCGAGGTCCATGGCAGGAGCTCCTAACGTTCCAGGATGGCCGGACGGTGGAGGACGTGGCCGCCCATCTCCACCGGGATGGAGGGCCAGCCCTCGATGGCCGTGAGGATCTCGTTGCCCTGTTCGCCCACCAGGATGGTGTCCTCGGATTTGACGCCGGTGATGGAGGGGTTCCAGGCGTAGGCCTGGCCCAGGAGGACCCGGTCCTCGGTCTCCAGGGTGGCGATCCATTCCCGGGGTTCGAAGCCCGCGGGGCCGCCCTGGTGGTGGAGCTGCCATTCTCCGCTGAAGCCCACGGCCGCGTACGCGTCCACGGCTGTGCGGAAGATCTGGTCCAAAGAGCTACCGGGTCGGGTGGCATGGATGAAGGTGGCGTCCACCCGAGCGCAGGCCTCCATCCGGTGGCGCAGGTCGTCGGGCAGGGGGCCGAAGTGGACCAGCCGGGTGAGGGAGACCACCAGCCCCCATCGGCGGCCACACAGCACGAGCATGGCGTAGCGTTCCAGGACCCTGTCCGTGGGCAGGGGGTGGCGATAGCGTCGGATGCGGTCGTCCACCGCGATGAGGTTGACGATGGGCTGGGCGCCCCGGCGTTCTGTCTCCTCGGCCAGGGCGGCTGCGATCTCGAACTCGGTCCATCCCGGCTGGATCCGGCGACAGGCTGCGTCCATGGCCTGGGCGCAGAGGCGCCCCAGCTTGCGGAAGCGCTCCTGCTCCAGCTCGGAGAGGCGGCTGCGCAGCCGAGCCATGGCCAGGGAGAGGTCCACCGCGTCGGGGCGGGGGCCGTCCGCGCCCAGGTTCAGCCCCCGGGTCAGCTCCCGAAGCAGGGTCGGCCGCTCGTACCAGTGGGGCGCGTGGACCTGCCAGCCCTGGTGGGCCAGGCCCTCTTCGGCCAGCAGCCTGGGGGCCTCGATGTTGTTCGTGATCAGGTGGTGGCTGTCTCGGGTGATGAGGAGCTGGGAGGTGCCGTAGGAGGACGCGGTGTTGATGTAGGAGGCGCCGCCGTTGGTGGCCCAGGCAAAGCTGCTGACCTTCTCCAGCAACATCCCGTCCAGACCGTTTTCGTCCATCAGGGCGCGGACGGCATCCAGTTTGGGTTGGATCGGGGTCATGGTGGCCTCTCCTGGTGCGATGCGGGCTCCCCTGTCCCCTTTTTACACCAATTCGGCGGGAAAGGCCAACGCCGCAGGCTCCCTGGGGATGGCTCCGCGGGAAGGTGCACGCCCAGGAAAGGAGCAGGAGGCCCTCCAGGGGGATGGGACAGGCCTTTCCCTGGAGGGCTCGCCCGCGCGCCGGGCTGTGCCGACCACCCCGGAACTGTCGGAGAAGATCCAGCCATGGCCCTGTTGGGTTCTCCTCGGGTGCGGCCATTTGCCTCTCCATCGGGATGGGCGGTATAAAAATACCGTCCGGGGTGGGAGGTCTGGTCCCCGGCGCTCCTGTTCCGGGGATAGCTGGCAGTCTGGAGGCACACCGATGATCCATGTGGAGCACCTCTACAAGGCCTACGGGCCCATCCAGGCCCTGGAGGATGTGAGCTTCCACATCGAACCCGGCGAGATCGTGGGCCTGTTGGGCCCCAACGGGGCCGGCAAGACCACCATCATCAAGATCCTCACCGGCTATCTGCAGCCCGATGAGGGCACGGTCCGGGTGGACGGCCTGGATGTCCTGGTCCACACCCAGGCGGTCCAGGCCCGGATCGGCTACCTGCCCGAGAACGCACCCCTCTACCCCGAGCTCACGGTCCAGGGCTATCTGAAGCTCATGGCCGACCTGCGGGGCATCCCACCTCAGCAACAGGAGGAGCGGATCGGGGAGGCGGTCCACGCGGTGGGGCTGGTGGATCGGGTCACCCAGCCCATTGGAGAGCTGAGCAAGGGCTATCGCCAGCGGGTGGGGCTGGCCCAGGCCATCCTCCACCGGCCCAAGCTCCTCATCCTGGACGAGCCCACCGTGGGCCTGGACCCCACCCAGATCGTGGAGATCCGCCGCCTGATCCGGGGCCTGGCCGAGCACAGCACGGTCCTCTTCTCCACCCACATCCTGTCCGAGGTGGAGGCCCTGTGCCATCGGGTCCTGATGCTGATGAACGGCCGGGTTCGGGCCGACGCGCATCTGGCCGAACTGGCGACCACGGGCGATGCTCTGCTGGTCCTGGAGCGAGAGGTCCCCGGGGTGGTGGAACGGCTGGAAGCGCTGGAGGGAGTGGGCGAGGTGGAGGCGGAGCAGCTTCCCGACGGCCGGCCTCGGTATCGGGTCCGCCCGGCCGACGGCGCGGATCTGTGCCCGGTCCTCTTCCGGCTGGCCGCCGGTGAGGGCTGGCCGGTCCGGGAGATCCGGTCCGATGTCCGCACTTTGGAGGCCGTGTTCAACGAGCTGGCCACCGCCGGATGAGGGGGTAGGGGCTCACAGGTCCTGCCGGCCGCGACCTCTCTCGGTCTGGTTTCGTGCAAGGAGATTTGGTGCCATGCGACAGATCCTGGCCATTGCTCGGAAGGAACTGGACGGCTACTTCGGCTCGGCCATGGCCCTGATCTTCCTGGCCGCCTTTCTGGCCGCGACCCTCTTCGCGTTCTTCTGGGTGGAGGCCTTCTTCGCGCGGGGGCTGGCCGACCTGCGGCCTCTCTTCCGCTGGCTGCCGGTGTTGCTCATCTTCCTGGTGGCCGCGCTGACCATGCGCCAGTGGAGCGAGGAGCAGCGCACCGGCACCCTGGAGATGCTCCTCACCCTGCCGGTGCGCCCGGCCCAACTGGTGGTGGGCAAGTTCCTGGCCGTGCTGGCCATGGTGGCCCTGGCCCTGGCCCTGACCCTGGCCCTGCCTCTCACCGTGTCTCGGCTGGGCAACCTGGACTGGGGCCCGGTGATCGCGGGCTACCTGGCCGCGCTCCTCCTGGCCGCGGCCTACGCGGCCATCGGCCTCTTCATGTCCTCGCGAACGGACAACCAGATCGTGGCCCTCATCGCCACCGGCCTGGTGGGTGGGCTGTTCTACCTGGTGGGCTCCGGCCCGGTCACCCAACTGGTGGGCACCGGAACCGGCGACCTCCTGCGGGCTCTGGGCACGGGCAGCCGCTTTGCCAGCATCGAGCGTGGGGTCATCGACCTGCGGGATCTGCTCTACTACCTGGCCCTGACCGGCATCTTCCTCGCCCTGAACGTCCTCTCCCTCCAGGCCAAGCGCTGGGGTCGGGGAGTGGGGGCCCGGAGCCATCGGCGTCGCCAGGCCCTCCTCAGCGGGCTGATCATCGCGAACCTGGTGCTGGTCAATGTCTGGATGGCCCCCATCACCGCCCTGCGCCTGGACACCACCGAGGCCAAGGAGTTCAGCCTCTCCCCCGTGACCCGGGAGCTGCTGGCCAATCTCCAGGAGCCCCTGCTCATCCGGGCCTACATCAGCGAGCGGACCCATCCCCTTCTGGCGCCCCTGGCCCCCCAGGTCGCGGACATGCTCCAGGAGTACGCGATCGCCGGCCGAGGCCTGGTCATCGCAGAGGTGGTGGACCCGACCCAGGATCCGGAGCTGGAGGCCGAGGCCACCCAGACCTACGGCATCCAGCCCACGCCCTTCCAGGTGGCCGGCCGTTACGAGGCCGCGGTGATCAGCTCCTACTTCGACATCCTGGTCCGGTACGCGGACCAGAGCGTGACCCTCCGCTACAGCGACCTCATCGAGGTCACCCCGAACCGAGACGGGACCATCGATGTGCGGCTCCGCAACCTGGAGTACGACCTGACCCGGGCCATCAAACGGGTGGTCTATGGTTTCCAGAGCGTGGATGCCATCCTGGCCGCCATGGAGGAGCCCGTCCATCTGACCCTGGTGGTCACCCAGAGCACTCTGCCCGAGCCCCTGGCCGACGCGCCGGAGGTCATCTCCCAGGTGGCCCAGGAGATCGCGGAACGGTCCCAGGGGAAGCTCACCTTCGAGCTCGTGGACCCGGACGCGCCCGACGCCCGCCTGACCCGCCGCCAGCTTGTGGAGCAGTACGGCCTCCAGCCCTTCCCGGTCTCCTTCTTCTCCCCGGACAGCTACTACCTCCATCTCCTGCTGCAGGTGGGGGATCGGATCCACGTGGTCTATCCCGGCGGGGAGATCAACGAGCTCACCGCCCGGCAGGCCATCGAGGCCGTGCTCAAGCGGACCGGCGGCGGCTTCCTGCGCACCGTGGGCCTGTGGACGCCCCCGCCCGAGGCCATGACCGATGCCTTCGGCCAGCCCCAGCCCGGGCTGGTGACCTGGGAGCTCCTCACCCAGCAGCTCCAGCAACAGTACGAGGTGCGGAACGTCACCCTGGCCGACGGCCAGGCGCCCGAAGACCTGGACATGCTCCTGGTCATCGCTCCCCAGGCCATGGACGACAAGCAGCGCTTTGCCATCGACCAGTACCTGATGCGGGGCGGCTCGGTGGTCCTCCTGGCCGGGAACTACCGCTTCGCGCCGGACATCTTCGGCGGTACCCTGGCCATTCGCCCCGTGGAAGGAGGCCTGCAGGAGATGCTGCGCCACTACGGCATCGATGTGCAGGAGGCCCTGGTGATGGATCCCCAGAGCCAGCCCTTCCCGGTGGTGGTCACCCGCATGGTCAACGGCCTGCCGGTCCAGGAGCTCCAGGCCATGGATTACCCCTTCTTCGTGGACGTGCGGCCCGACGGCATGGATCGGGAGAGCCCGGTGGTGAGCAACCTGCCCGCGGTCACCGTGCCCTGGGCCTCTCCCATCCAGGTGGACGAGGCCGCCAACGAGACCCGGGAGGTCCGGGTTCTCCTGCGCTCCAGCGAACAGGCCTGGCTGCGGACCGATCTGGAGATCCAGCCGGACTTCGAGCAGTATCCGGAGTTCGGTTTCCCGGTGGAGGGAGCGCGGCGCTCCTATGCCCTGGCCGTCTCGGTCCAGGGGAGCTTCGAGAGCTACTTTGCGGATCGCCCCCTGCCCTGGGAGGAGGCGGAGACCCCGCCCGAGGAGGGGGAAGCCGCCCCCATGGAGCCCACCCCCACACCGCCTCCGGTGAACGTGGTGGAGCGATCGCCCGACACGGCCCGGCTGGTGGTGGTGGGCAGCGCGTCCATGGTGGACGACCTGGTGTTGAACCTCTCGGCCCAGCTCACGGGGGATCGCTATCTGAACAACCTGCTCTTCGTCCAGAACGCGGTGGACTGGGCGGTGGAGGACCTGGACCTCCTGCGCATCCGGGCGCGGGGGAGCTATGTGCGCCTGTTGGATCCCCTGAGCGAGGGGGAGCAGCTCCGCTGGGAGCTGTTCAACTACGCGGTCGCCCTGGCGGCCCTCCTGGTGGTGGCAGGGATCTGGCGTTGGCGCCGCCGCCATGAACGGCCGCTGGTCGCGGCCCGGCCCACCCCCCGAAGCCCCGGCGACCCTGCCGGGGAGGTCGCGGGCTGAGGGCCTGGACCGCAGAGGAGGGCGCCCTCCGGCCCCGATCCGTGCATGCTGTGTGTGGATGGAGGAAGCCCATGACGACGGCATCCCGAGGCACCTGGTCTCGATCCACGGCCAACTCCCTGTGGCGCGATCGCCCCTTGTTGGGGCTGGCCATCCTGCTGGGGGTCCAGATCCTCCTCATCGCGGGGATCTACGGGGCCAACCGGAGGCCGGCACCGGTGAGCGAGCCCCTGCTCCCCGGCCTGACGCCGGAGACCGTGGTCGCGCTGACCGTCGCGGACGCGGAGGGCAACGCAGTTCGACTGGCCCGGCGCGGTTCGGAGTGGGTGCTCCCGGACGCGGACGAGTTCCCCGCCCTGGCGGACCGGGTCACCAGGCTGTTGGAGAAGCTGGCCGGGCAGCGGACCCGTCGCCTGGTGGCCCGCACTCCCGGCAGCTTCGCGCGGCTGGGGGTGGACGCGACCGACTTCGTCCGACGGCTGGAGGTGGAGCTGGAGGACGGCACGGCGTACACCCTGTTCCTGGGCACGGTGCCCCGGCCCCGCACCATCCACGTGCGCCGAGCCGACCAGGAGGCGGTCTTCCTGGCCGTCAATCTGTCGGAGATGGACGCGAACCCCCGGCCCTCGGCCTGGATCAACACCGCCTACTTCATGGCCTCTCGGGAGAGCATGGTGGCCCTCACCCTGGAGAACCGCCAGGGGCGCCTGGAGTTCCTCCGGCAGGAGGACGGTTCCTGGACGTTGGCGGGGTTGCAGGAGGGGGAGGAGTTCCTGCAGAACAACCTGGAGTCCATGCTCACGACCCTGACCGGCCTCCACATGGTTCGGCCCTTGGGGAAGACGTCCAGGCCCGAGTACGGCCTGGACGATCCCGCGGCGGTCATCACCCTGGTGACCGAGGAGGAAGGTCGGCGCACCACCCATACCCTCCGGATCGGTGCGTACGACCCGGAGGATCGGCAGTACGTGCTGGCCTCCTCGGACTCGGACTACATCGTTCGGGTGGCCGACTACACGGTGGAACGGTTCGTGGATCGGGGCCGACAGGACTTCGTCCGCCCTCTGGAGGAAGAGGAGGCCGAGGAGTCGGGCGGGTGAGGCCGGCCTCCTCTGTGGGGAGCGGGAGCGAAAAAGGCGAGAGGCCGGGCAGGGTTCCGCCCGGCCTCTGCTTCTTCTCTTCGTCTGCCGGTCGAGGGGACCAGGCCCCTCGGGTCAGAAGATGCCCAGCTCCTCCTTGGCCTCCTCGGACATCATGTCCGGGTTCCAGAAAGGCGTCCACACCAGGTGGATGTTCACCTCGTCCAGCTGGGGGAAGAGCCGGTGGACGGTCCGCTGGACATCGGTGATGATCATGGGGCCGGCCGGGCATCCGGGGCTGGTCAGGGTCATGGTGATCTCCGCGGTGCGGTTCTCCGTCACCTGGATGTCGTAGATCAGGCCCAGGTCCACCACGTTGAGCATGAGCTCCGGATCCCGGACATGGGCCCGGATGGCCTCGCGGATCTCCTCCGGGGTGGGCAGGGCCTGGCCCTGGGCAGGCTGGGCGCCCTCCGGGGAGGCGGCTTCCCCGGCGTTCTCTGGGCCGGTCTCGGGGGCTGGTGTCGTCGCCTCCTGGGGGGTCTTCTCCTGGCGGGTTTCCTCGCTCATCCATATGCCTCCATCGCTGCAAAGGGGTTCTCGACCCAGATCTCGCCGTCCTGGACGACGACCCTGTAGGTCTCGGTGGGTTCAAAGGCCGGGAAGCTCAACGCGGCCCCTGTGCGGATGTCGAAGCGGGCACCGTGGCGAGGACACTGGATCTGGCACCCTTCCAGAAGTTCTCCCTCGGCCAGGGGGCCGCCGTCGTGGGTACACACGTCCGCGATCGCGAGGTACTCGCCACCGCAGTTGAAGACCGCGATGCGGAGATCCTCCACCTCCACGATCTTGCGTTCGCCCTCTGGGATCTCGTCCACGGTGGCGACTTTCACGAATCCTTCCATGGGTGCGGTCCTTCCTCTCGCTGAGTTCCTGTCCCCAGGGATGATGCCCTGGACCGGGCCCGGGGCATCACTCGGGCCAGTCGGTCAGGCCGTAGAGGCCGGCCTTGAGCACCTTCAAGGGCAGCAGGGCACACTTGATCCGCACAGGGCCCACCTCGATGCCGAGCATCTCCAGGATCTCCTCCTTGCCCCAGTGCTTCAGCTCCTCCACGGACTTGCCCACGATCTCCTCCATCATCATGCTCGCGCTGGCCTGGCTGATGGCGCAGCCCCGGCCGTCGAAGGCCGCGTCCACCACCACCCCGTCCTGGATCTTCAGCTCGATGGTGATCTCGTCCCCGCAGAAGGGGTTGGTGTCGTGGTAATGGATGTCTGGCTCGGGCAGGTGTCCCTTCCGCCTGGGGTAGCGGTAGTGGTCGAGGATGGCCTCACGGTACAGGTCGTCCATGGATCTCTCCGCAGCCGGTGGCTCAGAGGGCAAAGGTCTGGATGACCTTCTCCAGGCCTTCCACCAGCCGGTCCACCTCCTCCAGGGTGTTGTAGAGGTAGAAGCTGGCCCGGGCACTGGCGGCGATGCCGTATCGATCGTGGATGGGTTGGGCGCAGTGGTGGCCGGCCCGCACCGCGATCCCCTCCCGGTCCAGGATGGCCGCCACGTCGTGGGGGTGGATGCCCTCCAGGGTGAAGGCCACCAGGCCGCCTCGCTGTTCGGGCCCAGGGCCCAGGATCCGAAGGCCTTCGATCTCCGCGAGCCGCTCGTACGCGTAGCGGGTCAGGGTGTGTTCGTGCTGCCAGATCCAGTCCATGCCCACCTGGGCCAGGAAGTCCACCGCGGCACCCAGGCCGATGGCCTGGGCGATGGCCGGGGTGCCGGCCTCGAACTTGTAGGGCAGCTCGTTCCAGCGGCTTCCCTGGAGGGTGACCTCCCGGATCATGTCGCCGCCCCCCAGGAAGGGGTCCATGGCCTCCAGGAGCTCTCGTCGCCCATAGAGGACGCCGATGCCGGTGGGGCCGCACATCTTGTGGCCGCTGAAGACCAGGAAGTCCGGGTCCAGGGCCTGGACGTCCACGGGCATGTGGGGCACGCTCTGGGAGGCGTCCACCAGGACCCGGGCGCCCACCTGGCGGGCCGCGGCGATGAGGCGCTCCACCGGGTTCACCGTGCCCACCACATTGCTCACGTGGACGAAGGCGAAGAGCCGGGTCCGCTCGGTCAGCAGTTCGTCCAGGCGCTCCAGGTCCAGGGTGCCCTGGTCGGTCATGGGCACGTAGCGGAGGGTGAAGCCCAGCCGCTCCTGGAGGATCTGCCAGGGCACGATGTTGCTGTGGTGCTCCATCTCGGTGATGAGCACCTCGTCTTCGGGGCCCAGGTGCGCGGCTCCCCAGCTGTAGGCCACCAGGTTGATGGCCTCGGTGGCGTTGCGGGTGAAGATGACCTGCCGGGGGCTGGGCGCGTGGATGAAGCGGGCGACCCGCTGTCGGGCCTCCTCGTAGGCCGCGGTGGCCTCCTCGCTCAGGGTATGGACGCCTCGATGGACGTTGGCGTTGTACTCCCGGTAGTAGCGGTCCAGGGTCTGGATCACCGCCCGGGGTTTCTGGGTGGTGGCTGCGTTGTCCAGGTAGACCAGCGATCGGCCGTGGACCCGGCGCTGCAGGATGGGGAACTGAGCCCGCAGCTCGGCCAGCCTGTCCGGGGTCACCTGGGTTTCATCGTGGAGCGCGGTGTCGGTCCGCGGGGTCTGCAAGGCCATGGGCCACCTCGTGGAAGGTTCCGGGCCGAGGGCCGGCCGGGGTCAGGGTTTTTCGATGGGGACCTTGACCATGTTGCCCCACTCCGTCCAGGATCCGTCGTAGTTGCGGACCCTGTCGAAGCCCAGCAGGTAGGTCAGGACGAACCAGGTGTGGCTGCTGCGCTCGCCGATCCGGCAGTAGACGATCACGTCGTCGTCGGGCTTCAGGCCCTGCTCCTCCATGTAGATCCGGCGGAGCTCCTCCGCGGACTTGAAGGTGCCGTCCTCGTTGGCGGCCCGGGCCCAGGGGACGTTCACCGCGCCCTTGATGTGGCCTCCCCGCAGGGCCCCTTCCTGGGGATAGTCGGGCATGTGGAGGAGCTCGCCCCGGAACTCCGCGGGGCTGCGGACGTCCACCAGAGGCTTGCCCGCCTCCTGGTGGGCCATCACCTGATCCCGGAAGGCCCGGACCCGGCGATCGTCTCGCTCCTTGGCCACGTAGTTGCTGGGCGGGTAGCTGGGCACCTCTCGGGTCAGGGGCCGGCCCTCGTCGATCCATTTCTGGCGGCCGCCGTCCATGATCCGGGCGTGGGTGTGGCCGAAGAGTTGGAAGACCCAGAACGCGTAACAGGCCCACCAGTTGTTCTTGTCCCCGTAGAAGACCACGGTGGTGTCGTTGTGGATGCCCAGGCGACGCATCAGGGCCTGGAACTGCTCCCGGTCGATGTAGTCCCGGATGACCGGGTCGTTCAGGTCCTCGTGCCAGTCCACCTTCACTGCGCCGGGGATGTGTCCGGTGTCGTACAGGAGCACGTCCTCGTCGCTCTCGATGATGCGCACCTTCGGGTCATCCAGGTGTTGGGCCACCCATTCGGTGGAGACCAGGTACTCGGGGTGGGCATACCCTCGGTCGTTCATGGATCCCTCCTGTGCTGCCGCCCGGGGGCGGCTGAGCCAGCGGCTCAGCCGCCGATCTTGCGTTCGATCACCCGCTCGAGCTTGGTCCGCACGCTCTCCACGGGGACACGGTCCAGGACTTCTTGGAAGAAGCCCTGTACGATCATACGCTCGGCCTGGGGTCGTGTCAACCCCCGGGCCATGAGGTAGAAGACGTACTCCTCCTCCACCTGGGCCGCGGTGGCCGCGTGGGTGCAGCGGACGTCGTCGGCCTCGATCTCCAGGCCGGGGATGCTGTCGGCCCGGGCCGTCTCGTCCAGGATCAGGTTGCCGTTGCGCTGGAAGGCGTCTGTCTTCTGGGCGCCGGGGAAGACCTTGATGACCCCCATATAGACGCTCCGGGCCCGGTCCTTCAGCGCGCCGTTGAAGAGCAGGTCGCTGAAGCAGTGGGGCACCCGGTGGAGCTGGAGGGTCTGGTGGTCGATGTGCTGGCGGCCGGTGGGGAAGTAGAGCCCCAACAGCTCGCCGTGGGCCCCGGAGCCCACCATGTCCAGGGTGAGAAAGGCCTTGGTCAGGCGGCTGCCCCAGCTCACCTGGATCCAGCGCAGGTCCGTGTCCTCCCGCAGGACGGCCCGACCGGTGAGGAAGTTCCACGCGCTGTGGTCCAGGTCCTGGAGGTTCATGTACCGCACCACCGAGTTGCGGCCCAGCAGGAGCTCCACCACGCTGCTCTGGAGGCCGTCCTGTCCTCCCAGGAGGTCGTCCACCACCGTGACCTCCGCGCCCTCCTCGGTGACCAGCAGGGTGTGGTGGTATCCACCGACCCCGGCTGTGGCCTGGTTCAGGACCACCTGGAGGGGCAGGGTCACCCGGACGTTTCGGGGCACGTAGATGAAGGTGCCGGTATCCCACAGGGCGGCGTGGAGCGCGGTGAACTTGTTGCGGTCGGGGGTCACCGCCTCCACCATGAAGTGCTTGCGGACCTGCTCCGGGTGCTCCTGGAGCGCGGTCTGGAGATCGGTGAAGATCACGCCCTGGGCGGCCAGGTCCGCGTCCGCGCGGCGGTAGAGGACGCCCCCGTCCTGGAAGATGAGGCTGGCCGCGCTCTCCATCTCCTCCAGCTCGGTGCGCAGCCGGGGCGAGAGGTCCTGTCGGCTCTGCTCGGGGCCGGGCAGGGCCACGGACTGGAACTTCTCCAGCTGGAAGCCGGTGAGCCGGGTCCGACGCCAGGCCTCGTCGTCGGGCTGGGGCCAGGGCATGGACTGGAAGAGCTTCCAGGCCTCCAGCCGGAACTCCAGCATCCAGTCTGGCTCGTTGCGGGCCGCGGAGAGGGCCCGCACAGCCTCCTCGGAGAACCCGGCCAGGGTTCGGCCGTGGAGGGTGGTGCCACCGGTTGTGATCACGCTCACGTCTGCTGTTCCTCCGTGTCAGGTGAATCCGTCATCGGGTCATCCGGAGTGCGAGGGGAGCCCGGGCCCGCCCCCGGGGTTCGGGGAGCATCCGTGGGCCCGGGCCTCTGTCAGCCGATGCTGCCCTCCATCTGGAGCTGGATGAGCCGGTTCAGCTCCACCGCGTACTCCATGGGCAGTTCCTTGACCAGGGGCTCGATGAAGCCGCCCACGATCATGGCCGTGGCCTCGTCCTCGGGGATGCCCCGGCTCATGAGGTAGAAGAGCTGTTCCTCGCCGATCTTGCTCACCGAGGCCTCGTGGCCGATGCTCACGTGCTCCTCTTCGATCTCGATGTAGGGGTAGGTGTCGGAACGGCTGGCCGGGTCCAGGAGCAGGGCATCGCAGACCACGTTGGCCCGGCTGTGGTGCGCGCCCCGGCCCACCTTCAGCAGGCCCCGGTAGCTGGCCCGGCCGCCGTCCTTGCTGATGGACTTGGAGACCACCTTGGAGCTGGTGTAGGGGGCCGCGTGGACGATCTTCGCGCCCGCGTCCTGGTGTTGGCCCCGGCCGGCAAAGGCCATGGACAGGACCTCGCCGTGGGCCTTGGGGCCCATGAGGTAGACGGCCGGGTACTTCATGGTCACCTTGCTGCCCAGGTTCCCGTCCACCCACTCCATGGTCGCGCCCTCGTAGGCCACGGCCCGCTTGGTCACCAGGTTGTAGACGTCCGTGCTCCAGTTCTGGATGGTGGTGTAGCGGCAGCGGGCGTTCTTCTTGACGATGATCTCCACCACCGCGCTGTGGAGGCTCTGGCTGGAGTAGATGGGCGCGGTGCACCCCTCCACATAGTGGACGCTGGCCCCCTCCTCCACGATGATCAGGGTGCGCTCGAACTGGCCCATGTTCTCCGCGTTGATGCGGAAGTAGGCCTGGAGGGGGATGTCCAGGTGGACGCCCTTGGGCACGTAGACGAAGCTGCCGCCGCTCCAGACCGCGCTGTTCAGGGCCGCGAACTTGTTGTCCGTGGGCGGAACGATGGTCGCGAAGTACTCCCGGACGATCTCCTCGTGCTCCCGAAGCCCGCTGTCCATGTCCAGGAAGACCACGCCCCGCTTCTCCCACTCCTCCCGGAGGCTGTGGTAGACCACCTCGGACTCGTACTGGGCCCCCACGCCGGCCAGGAACTTGCGTTCGGCCTCGGGGATGCCCAGCCGCTCGAAGGTGCGCTTGATCTCCTCCGGCACCTCCTCCCAGGAGCGGCCCTGCTTCTCCGTGGGGCGGACGTAGTAGTAGATGTTGTCGAAGTCGATCTCGCTCAGGTCCGCGCCCCAGGTGGGCATGGGCTTGGACCAGAAGATATCCAGGGCCTCGTGCCGGAACTGGCGCATCCAGTCCGGCTCTCCCTTCATGTCCGAGATCTGGTCGATGAGCTCATGGCTCAGCCCCTTCTCCGCCTTGAAGATGGGCTGGAACTCGTCGTGAAAGCCGTACTTGTACTCCTCCTTGACGCCCTGCAGTTGTTCCAGGTCGGCCTTGGTCGCCATGGTCGGTTCCCTCCTTGCCAAATGGGTATCGGGGCGGTGACGGGCTCAGGCAGTCGCGGCGGTGGCCAGCTCCTGCTCCACCCACTGGTAGCCCTTCTCCTCCAGCTCGTGGGCCAGCTCCGGCCCCCCGGTCCGCACGATGCGGCCGTCGTAGAAGATGTGCACGTAGTGGGGCTTCACGTAGTTCAGGATGCGCTGATAGTGGGTGATGATCAGGAAGCCCCGGTCCGGTGTGGCCAGCTTGTTGATGCCCTCGGCCACGATCTTCAGCGCGTCGATGTCCAGCCCCGAATCCGATTCGTCCAGGATGGCGAACTTGGGCTCCAGCATGGCCATCTGCAACACCTCGGTCCGCTTCTTCTCGCCGCCGGAGAAGCCCTCGTTCAGGTAGCGGCGGGCGAAGCTGGGGTCCACGTTGAACTCCTTCATCTTCTCGTTCAGGAGCTTGCGAAACGCCCGCATGGGCATCAGGTGGCTGCCGATGACCCCGTCGCCGTTGTCCTTCTCCTGGCGGGTGTAGCCCCGAAGGTTGGAGACCGCGGTGCGCAGGAAGTTGGCCACGCTGACCCCGGGCACGGCCACCGGATACTGGAAGGCCAGGAAGATCCCGATCCGGGCCCGCTCGTCCGGCTCCATCTCCAGGATGCTCTCCCCGTCCAGGAGGATGTCCCCCTGGGTCACCTCGTAGTGGGGGTGGCCCGCGATGACGTAGGCCAGGGTGGACTTGCCCGAGCCGTTGGGGCCCATCATCGCGTGGATCTCGCCGCTGCGGATGACCAGGTCGACCCCTTTCAGGATCTCCACGTCGTCGGTGGTGGGCTTGGCATGTAGGTCACGGATCTCCAGGACACTCATGGCTGTGCTCTTCTCCCTCTGTGCTGCGAACATGGAAACGAAAACGAAACCGAACGGATGGAGGACTCCCTGGCAAGGTCCGCCGTACAAGGGCTGCCTCGAGGAACCGGAAGCCGCCGGGAACAGGGCCGACGGGGGCATCCCACCGCAACCCCTGGCCAGGGGACGGGCGGCTCCGGAGCGGCACGGTGGGGATCAGGGCGCCTCCGCCTCCTCAGGCACGATGACGAAGGTGCATCCGCCCTCCCCGTCCAACATGCACCGTTCCAGGGCCACGTCGGAGCCCAGGACCTGCTGCATCATGGCCTGGTCCATCTCGCAGATCTCCCGGTGCCCCTGGGCCAGATCGTAGTAGGGGCAGTTGTAGGTGCGCAGGACAAAGGTGTTGCCCGGCTCCTGGCGGACCTCGGTCAGGACCCCCTGGGCGCTCAGGGCCTGGGCCATCTGCTCCACCCGGCGACGCAGATCCGTGGCGTTGACCTCGCTGGCATAGCGCGCGGCCAGGCGGGTGCTCACCCGCTGGAGCAGATGGGCCACCTTCTGGGGCCCTTCCTGGGCCAACATCTCCTCCAGCAAGGTCAAGGCCAGGTCGTCGCAGTGGCAGGCGAAGAGCCGCTGGGCTGCCTCGGTGGCCACGTACACGTAGTGGGGGCGCCCCACGCCGGAGTGGACCGCCCGCCGATCGATGTAGCCCTCGGCCTGGAGGGCCTGCAGGTGCTGGCGCACGGCCGTGGTGCTGATGCCCAATACCTGCTCCAGCTCTTTGATGGTGGCCGAGGAGTGGCGCTGGAGATACTCGATGATGCGCCAGGCCGGCGAGCTGCGATCCTGTTGCAAGGCCATGGAATCCCCCCCCACGCAACGAGCGGTGTGCCGACACACGGCTCCCGAAAGGCCCGATGGGCTTCGTCGGCCCCCAGGGTGTGCTACGTGGAGGCCATTCTAGCAGAGAGCGGGGGTTTTGTCAATTTCGGGTGTTTTTATTGCGCAAAATGGCTTTTGCCCACTCCGGCCCATTATAGCCTGGAACCCCCTGCCGGCCAAACCCCGGAGCCCTCATGGGTAAAATGGGATTTTGCCTCTCGGCCGGAGTTGCCCCTATAATGGCTTCCGCTTTTCGACCAGCCAGGGAAACCCGGCCCGGCATCCGGGCGTTTCAGAGGAGTGGGTTGGCTCTGTGGGTCTCGTCGGGGGCCCGCCAAGGGCAACCGCCCAGAGAGGTATGGACCAGAGCGCATGAGCAAGCTAGTCATTGTGGAATCGCCCACCAAGGCCCGGACCATCCGCAACTTCCTGCCCGCGGGCTACGAGGTGAAGGCCAGCATGGGCCACGTGCGGGATCTGCCCGCGTCGGCCAGCGAGATCCCGGCCCAGGTGAAGGGAGAGCCCTGGGCGCGCCTGGGGGTGAACGTGGAGAAGGACTTCGAGCCCCTCTACGTGGTCCCGGCCGGGAAGAGGAAAGTGGTCCAGGAGCTGAGACAGGCGCTGAAGGAGGCCGATGAGCTCATCCTGGCCACCGACGAGGACCGGGAGGGGGAGAGCATCGGCTGGCACCTGGTCCAGGTCCTCCAGCCCAAGGTGCCGGTCCGCCGGATGGTCTTCCACGAGATCACCCGGGATGCCATCCGTCAGGCCCTGGAGAACCCCCGGACCATCGACCACAACCTGGTGCGGGCCCAGGAGACCCGGCGCATCCTGGACCGGCTGGTGGGCTACACCCTGTCGCCCCTGCTGTGGAAGAAGATCGCGCCCCGGCTCTCCGCGGGGCGGGTGCAGAGCGTGGCCGTCCGCCTGTTGGTGGAGCGGGAACGGGAGCGGCGGGCCTTCGTGCCGGCCCTCTACTGGGATCTGAAGGCCCATCTGAACAAGCGGCCCGATGGGCCGGAACATCGTTTCGAGGCCCAGCTCGTCTCCGTGGGTGGGGTGCGCCTGGCCACGGGCCGAGACTTCGACGAGGGCACCGGGCGCCTCCTGCCGGGCCGGCAGGTGCTCCTGCTGGACGAGGCCGGGGCCCAGGCGCTCCGCGAGCGGCTGCAACACGGGACCTGGCGGGTCACCCGGGTGGAGGTCCGGGAGGCCACCCGGACTCCGGCGCCCCCCTTCACCACCAGCACCCTGCAGCAGGAGGCCAATCGCAAGCTGGGATGGGGCGCACGCAAGACCATGCGGGTGGCCCAGTCCCTGTACGAGAACGGCTACATCACCTACATGCGCACCGATTCGGTCCACCTGAGCGACGAGGCCATCCAGGCGGCCCGGCGTCGGATCGCGGAGCTCTACGGCGAGGCCTATCTGACGCCCGCGCCCCGACGGTACCGGACCCAGGCCAAGGGGGCCCAGGAGGCCCACGAGGCCATCCGTCCCGCCGGCGACCGGATGCTCCCCGTGGATCGCCTGCCCCTGAGCGGCGACGAGCGGGTCCTGTACGACCTGATCTGGAAGCGGACGGTGGCCACCCAGATGGCGGAGGCCCGGCTCCAGTTCGTCACCGTCGCCCTGGAGGTGGAGGACGCGGTCTTCCGGGCCACCGGACGGCGGGTTCTCTTCCCGGGTTTCTTCCGGGCCTACGTGGAAGGCTCCGACGATCCGGGGGCGGCCCTGGAGAGCCAGGAGGCCCCTCTGCCCCCGCTGGAGGAAGGAGAGGTGGTGGACTGCCGGGAGCTGGAGGCCCAACGCCATCAGACTCGGCCACCGGCCCGGTACACCGAGGCCACCCTGATCAAGGCTCTGGAGGCCGAGGGCATTGGCCGGCCCAGCACCTATGCCACCATCATCGACACCATCCAGGAGCGGGGCTACGTCTTCAAGCAGCGCAAGGAGCTGGTTCCCACCTTCGTGGCCTTCGCGGTGACCCAGCTCCTGGAGAAGCATTTCCAGAAGCTGGTGGACCTGCACTTCACCGCGGAGATGGAGCAGAAGCTGGACGACATCGCGGCCGGCCTGGCCGACTGGCTGGAGTATCTGCGGGCCTTCTACCTGGGCGATCAGGGACTGGAGAGCCAGGTTCGACGCAAGGAGGCCGAGATCGATCCCCACGAGGCCAGCCGCATCGACCTGGGCGACCTGCCCGCGGAGGTCCGCATCGGCCAGTTTGGGCCCTTCCTGGCCAAAAACGAGAACGGCCACCGGATCACCGTGGGCCTGCCCGAGCACCTGCCGCCCGCGGAGCTGGACGCCCATACCGTCCTGGAGCTCCTGCGCCAGAAGGAGAGCGGACCCCGCCTCCTGGGCCAGGATCCGGAGAGCGGGCTACCGGTGTACGTGAAGCGGGGGCCATACGGGCCGTACGTCCAGTTGGGCGAGGATCCGGAGAAGGGCAAGAACAGCCGGAAGGCCCCCAAGCCCAAACGGGTGGGGCTGCTCCCCGACATGGACCAGGAGACCGTGGACCTGGAGACCGCGCTCCAGCTCTTGCGGCTGCCCCGGACCCTGGGCCCCCATCCGGAGACGGGCAAACCCGTCCAGGCTGGGGTAGGGCGCTATGGGCCCTACGTGGCCCACGATGGCCGCTACGTGAGCCTGAAGCCGCCCGATCACGTGCTCACGGTGGACCTGGAGCGGGCCCTGGCCTTGCTGGCGGCCGCCTCCTCCTCCAGGGGACGGGGCAGTACCGTCCTCCGGGAACTCGGCCCCCACCCCGAGGACGGCGAACCGGTCCAGATCCTGGAGGGCCGGTATGGCCCATATGTGAAGCACCGGCGGACCAATGCCTCCCTGCCCAAGGGGGTGGACCCCGAGAGCGTGACCCTGGAGCAGGCGTTGGAGCTCCTGGCTGCCCGGAAGGAGCGGAAACGGACCCGCCGGCGGGGTCGCCGGGGGGGAGCGGCATCTCGGGGGTAGGTTCGGGCCGGCTCAAGGGCCCGGAACAGGAGACCAGCGCCGCAGCAGACGGCGGATCCAGGTGCGCCGCAGGATGCCCCGGAGAGCCTGCCAGGATTCCTGGAGCTCCCTCTCGGTGCGGGGATCGTCCAGGCGCCGGTAGGGCCCGTAGCGATGGCGCACGTAGATCTCCGTGATCCGCCCGATCCAGGGCCCTGCCGGGGGGATCAGGGTGGCCAGCTCCTGGGCCCGTTCGTAGGGGGTCTGGCTGGTGCGGACCATCACCCCCAGCCGATGGAATCCGTCCAGCATCTGGGCGTAGATCCGGCTGGCAGGAGCCAGGGTGAAGGCCTGGGGGCCCTGGTAGAACCGGCGGCGTAGCAGCCAGACGCCTCCCAACACCGCAAAGAGGGAGGCCACCACCAGGCCGCCCACCGCCCGGGGGCTTGCCGTGGCCAGGAGGCCGCCCGGCTCCTCCCCGGGCAGTTGGTTCAGGGCCTCCAGTTGCTCCAGCTCGGGGTAGAGGGCATCGTCCATCTGGGGCAGGTCCTGGTTGCGGCTCCGGTCCTCGGGCATCCCCGGGGTCCGGCTGGAGTCGGCCAGCTCCTCGCCCAGGGGACGGTCCAGCACGCTCTCGCCGGCGGTGGGCTCGAACTCGATCCACCCCAGCCCCGGGAAGAAGACCTCCACCCAGGTGTGGCTGTCCCGTTCGGTGACGATGTAGCGGCCGGTCTCCCGGTCCAGGGTGCCCTCGGCGTAGCCGCTGGCCATGCGTGCCGGGATGCCCAGAGCCCGGAGCATGACCGCCATGGCCGTGGCGTAGTAGTTGCAGTAGCCCCGCTGGATGTCGAAGAGGAAGTACTCCACCGGGTCCTGGTCCGGGGGTGGGGCCTCGATCTGGTCGTCGTACTGGTAGCCCCGGAGAAAGCTCTCGATGGCCTTGGCCTTGTCGTAGACCGTGGTGGCGTCCTGGGCGATCTCCTGGGCCAGTTGGACCACCCGCGGGGAGACGTTCTCCGGGAGCTGGAGGTAGCGCTCCACGATGGCTGCAGGGTACTCGGTGGGCGCGTTGCGCAGATCCCGCACGGTGACCTGGGTGTAGTAGCTCACCACGGTGTAGCTGTCGCCGGGCTCCAGGGGCTCCCGGGAGCGGACCAGGGTGAACTCGCTCCGTGTCAGCTCTGTGTCCTCGCCGCCGTCGCCCAGGACCGGGCTGACGATGGCCGCGATGGGCACCGAGGTCCGCAGCAGGTCCGGAGGGGCCACCACCACATCCCCCATGGGCGCGGCCAGGGTGATGGTCTGGGTGACGGGCTGGCGCAGTGCCCAGGGGACCACCGGGAGGCGCGCCCCCGGGTCGAAGGTCACCTCGGTGGTGGCGGTGTTGATCCACTGGCGTCCGGTGAAGGTGTCGTAGGTCACAGCTCGCCAGTAGCGGCCGGTGGTGGTCTCCACCTCGAAGATGGGGCGATCGGTCACGTTGCGGGGGCCGCCCAGGCTGAGGGTGCGGTCGAACACCGACTGCACCGGGCGGGCCTGGCGGTTGAGGCCCTGGTAGAGGCGGTTCCACTCGGAGGTGGCCTGGTTCCACCGCTGGTTCACCGGGGCCATTATCCGGTGGAGCAGGGGGTTGCGCCCCAGGTTCGGGCCCACGAAGCCGATGGCCACCACGGCCAGCGCGTAGAGCAGGCCCACCCGCATGAAGTCGAAGGCGATGTCCTGGCTGTAGTGGATCCCCCGGACCTGCCAGCGCTGGCGGTGGCTCACCAGGTTGGTCCAGGCCAGGAAGAGGGTGGCGAAGACGCAGTAGGCCACCAGGAAGCCGGTGATGGGCCGGGGCGCGTAGTAGACGTTCACCAGCAGGACCAGCCCCGCGCTCACCACGGTCCGCCAGGCGGTGCCGTGGCGAAAGACCATCCACCCTCCCAGATAGGCCAGCCACCAGAGCAGGAAGGCGATCTCCAGGACGAAGGTGTAGTTGTCGTTGCTGGGGCCCCGGCTCAGCGCGGCCTCCAGCCAGGTGAGCCAGCGTTCCAGCAGGAAATAGGCCCGGGCCTGGAGCTCCGGAACCCCGTGGTCCACGAAGGCCTGGACCCGGCGTTCCTGGCCCACCATTCGGGTCATGAGGAAGAGGACCCAGGCCAGGCCCGTGGTGACGCCGTAGGTGAGCATGAACAGGCCGTCGAAGCGGCTGTAGGCCATGAGGACGCCCGCGGCCAGCCCGCCCAGCACCACCAGGGCCACGGGGCCCATGCTCTCCACCCATCCGGCCGAGTCGAAGGAGAGGGCCAGGGTGATGGAGAGCGCGGCCAACAGGGCCAGGGTGATCAGCCGACCTTCCTGGAAGTAGGGGGCCCGGCTCCGTTCCCAGGGCTGGGGCCTTCGAAGGCGGCTGGGGGCCCCGCGCGAGGGGGCAGACGGCCGAGACGACTCTAGGGGGAGATCGCCGGCAAGGGCGGTGTGAGCGACGCGCATGGCTCCTCCATTTTAGGGACAGAACGGGGGCCGATGTGTGAGCTAGGTTCCCGTCTGGGCTCTATGGGCGGGAACCGGGCCCTGCGGCCTTCTTTCCCCGCACGCGGAGATCCCGCTCATTCCTCCACGGTGTCTCCAGGGTCCTCGCCGAACTCCAGGATCCAGCGCTGCCAGGGAGATTCCTCCCAGGTCAGGCCCAGGGACTCCAGCCAGGGCCGGCTGGCCTCCAGATGGGCCTGGCTGAAGCTCCGCACCCGGAGCCGGCGGGCTCGTCGTCCCAACAGGCGGGACAGATGGAGGACCAGGGCCCGTTCCTCCACCGTTCCCCACAGGTGGGGGGCCAGGCAGAGGAGCAGGCGGAGCTCGTCCTTCCACCGGTGCTGTTGGACAAAGCCCACGGTGCGTTCCCCCTGGGCCACTCGAAACAGTTTGGAGCGGCTCAGGGTCGGGCGGTGGAGCGGGGCCACAATGGCCAGATCCTCCGGGGGCGTCCCCTCTGGATAGTCCAGGGCCACCAGGGCGGCCAGCTCCGGGGCCAGGTCCCGGGGCAACTGGACCGTCAGGCGGAGGCGGGTGTCCGCCGGCTCCGCCGGGGGGACATGGTCCTCGGGCACGGTCAGGGGCAGGGGACCGACCATCTGAAAGCTCTGGTAGTCCAGGCAGCCGAAGCCGATGGCCTCCAACACCGGGGCCAGGGTCTGGGCGTGCTCCTGGGAGAGGCCCAGGTAGAAGAAGAGCATCTCCTCCTGGGCCTCCACGTGGTCCAGGGCTGCGTGGACCAGGGCCTCGAAGAGCTGCGGGTCGGGGGGGAAGCCGGTCAGGCCCCAGTCGAAGGTTCCCGCGGCCTGGCCCTCGTAGCGCACGATCAGGTAGCCCACCATCTGCTGGTCCTGGAAGGCCACGAAGGTGTCCATTTCCCGGTGGAACATCCGGGGCCCCAGGGTGTGGGTGAAGAGGAGTCGCCGCCACCAGCTTCGGACCACCTCCTGGATGGAGGTGGGGTCGCTGCTCACGCCGGCCAGCATGAGGCGAACCACCTGCTGCACCTGGTCCCGTTGGGCGAGCTGCACGGTGATCTGGGTGGGGCTGTCCATCCCGCTCATCGCCAGCGCTCCATGGCCAGACGTACGCACTCCCTTTCCGACTCGAAGGTCAGGCGCGCCAGGGCCTCGGAGGGGGTGCACCAGGCCACCCCGTCCACCTCTCGGCTGGAGTCGTTCAGCGCGCCTCCTACCGCCCGCAACAGGTAGATGTCCACGTCCTTCACCACCTTCTCGGGGACCCTCCGGCGATAGGTGTTCCAGTACTCGATCTGGAGCGTTGTCAGGTAGGCCTCCACCTGGGCTTCCAGGCCTGTCTCCTCCCGGATCTCCCGCACCGCGGCCTGGACCGAGGATTCGCCAGGTCGTACCCGGCCCTTGGGCAACTGCCAGCGGCTCCCTTTGCCGGTGGCGATGAGCGCGATCTCCACGTCCTCCTCCACGCCGTTCGGGCTCGGCCGGCGCCGGTAGACGATGCCCCCCGCGGAGTGTTGGTGGCGTACCCGGGCCGGTCTGGGGGATGGCCTGGGCGTGTCCTTGCGGGGCCTGCGGGATCGGGGTTCCTGGGGCGTCGCGGGAAGCGGGGCCATGGTCACAGGGCCTTGGACGAGAGGGCGTGGAGGCGCGGATGGCGTTCCCCGGTGGCCGTTCCGCCCAGGGGGCCATCGCCGACCACATGGGCCAGGGCATGGGCCACAGCATCCCAATGGGAAGGGCGTGGGCCGACCAGGGCCGAGGGCAGGAAGGCGGGGGCTGTGAAGCTCAGGGCTTCGGCCAGTTCGTCCAGGGTCCAGACCAAGCGCGCCCGGGCGATGACCACCGGGGTATCCACGAAGTGGTCCAGGAGGACAAGCCAGGCCGCCAGGGCTCGCCCGAGGCCCAGGGGATCCAGGGCATGGGGGCGTTGCCCCAGGCCGAAGCGCAAGGCCAGCCGTCCCTCTCCATCCACCCACACCCGTTCGGGGGCCAGGGGGCCGGGCGCGTGTCCGGCCTGGAGCCACCGCCGAAAGGCCTGGTGGAGCTGGCCCACGGTGGATGGCTGGAGCTCGGCCAGGGCCTGGCCCAGGGGGTGCAGCCCCTGGGGCGGGTGGGGATGGCAGAGAAGGGCACCGGTGTCGTCCACGCTGTACCAGACGGGCAACATCTCGATCTTGGCTCCTGGGCAGGATGGGTCCGGCGAGAGCGACGTCGGGTCCGCTCAGATCCATTTCCAACGGCGGAACAGGCCCAGCAGTCCCAGGGCGATGAGGGCGAAGAGGGCCCACATGGCGGGATAGGCCCAGGGCCAGCGGAGTTCGGGCATGTACGCGAAGTTCATGCCGTAGACGGCTGCCAGAAAGCCCAACGGGATGAAGATCACCGAGAAGATGGTGAGGACCTTCATGATCTCGTTCATGCGGTTGTTGGCCAGGGCCATGTAGACGTCCACGGTGCTGCGGGCCAATTCCTGGGAACTCTCCACCAGGCCGATCATGCGGTCCAGGTGGTCTGCGATGTCGTCGAAGTAGTAGCGGGCCTCCTGGGGGATCAGGGGGTGGTCGGCATGGGCCAGGCGCCCCATCAGGCTGCGCTGGGGCCGCAGGACCCGCAGCAGGCGCAGCGCGCTGCTGGTGGCTGTGAGCAGGTCGTCCAGGATGCCCTCTCGGTCGATGTTTCCCTTCTGGAAGATCTCGTCCCCCAGCTCCTCCAGCGCGGCCTCGAACCGGTCCACCAGCCGGGTGAACCGGGAGACCTGCCGATCCAGGAGTTCGTAGAGGACGAAGGCCGGCCCTCGGGCCAATCCCTGGGTGCGGTGGAACGGCTCGTCCTCCCACACCTCCTCCACGGAGCCCATTCGACCCCGGTGGAGGGTGACCAGGTAGTCGGTGGAGAGGAAGACGTCCATCTTGTGGCTGGTCAGGTTCATGGGGGATCCCTGGGCGTAGACGCTGTGGATCACCATGTAGAGATAGCGGCGGTAGTCATCGATCTTGGGCACCACCCGATGGTTCTCGGTGTCCTCCACGGCCAGGGGATGGAACTGGAACACCTCCTCCAGGACGAGGCGGCGTTCCTCGGGCGTGGGGTCGTGCAGGTCCACCCATACCGTGGCCGCGGGATCGCGTACGGCTGCGGGCAACTGCTCTGGAGGCAGGTCGCGGACCAGGGTTCCACTGGCGTGGCGGTAGTATATCCGGATCACGGCACACGCTCATGGGCCGAGGGCAAGACGATTGGGCTGCCAACACGGTGCATCATAGCACAACCTGGCGGATTTGTCGTGGCGGGATCGCGTCCGCGGCGGCCGGCGATGGCCGTCCGGGTGCCATGGGGGTGAGGCTATCGGCCCCGGCAGGTGAGCCAGAGGACGGCCAGCGCGAGCCCGGTTCCCAGGGACAGGCATCCCAGGCCCAACAGGGCCAGGGGCAACCAGGGTATCGGCCTGCCCGGGGGCGGGGTTGGCCGGGAAACCGGGAGCATGGCCGGGGTCGGCAAGGTGGGGGCCGCAGGCGTTGGGGGGGCTTTCACCGCCGGGGCAGGCGCTTCCGCGGTGGTGGGGAGCCTGGAGGGAGGCCGATCCTCCGGGGTGGAGGGGGCGCTTCCGGGG
>JALSIX010000147.1 GCA_026989655.1 Caldilineaceae bacterium | reverse complement strand
GGCAAGTTCCGCCGGGAGGACCTGGGCCGGGGCATCTGGCCCGACCGGGTCTTCGAGAGCTTCGCGGAGATGGTGGAGGCCTTGACCGGGGAACCCATCCCCGTGCCCATGGAGACATGACCCGGGACCTGGGACCCCCGACCCACCGTCAGCACCCCGTGCGACCTACCCGTATCCCACCCCCGACCTGCAGCGAGGCACAGCCATGAGTGGGCAACCGACCATCTTCCTGTACGACACCACCCTGCGGGACGGCACCCAGGGCGAGGGCATCTCCTTCAGCGCGGACGACAAGCTCCGCATCGCGGCTCGCCTGGACGAGTTCGGCATCCACTACATCGAAGGAGGGTGGCCCGGCTCCAACCCCAAGGACATGGAGTTCTTCGAGCGGGCCCAGCGGGAGCTCTGCCTGAAGCAGGCCAAGATCGCGGCCTTCGGATCCACCTGCCGGGTGGAGACGGATCCGGCCCGGGATCCCCAGGTGGACCTCCTGATCCAGGCCGGCACCCCCGTGGTCACCATCTTCGGCAAGAGCTGGGATCTCCACGTGCGGGACGTCCTCCGTACCTCCTTGGAGGAGAACCTGCGCATGATCCGGGAGACGGTGGCCTACCTGAAGGGCCGGGGCAAGGAGGTCATCTACGACGCGGAGCACTTCTTCGACGGCTACCGGGCCAATCCGGAGTACGCGCTGGCCACCCTGCGGGCCGCGATCCTCGGGGGCGCGGATGCCGTGGTGCTCTGCGACACCAACGGGGGCAACCTGCCCTGGCAGATCGGGGAGATGGTGCAGGCCGTGGGCCGGGAGCTGCTGGGGCGCGGGGGGCCACAGCCCCCAGGGGCGGCCCAGGTGGTCCTGGGCATCCACGCGCACAACGACAGCGATACCGGCGTGGCCAACACCCTGGAGGCCGTCCGCCAGGGCTGCACCCACGTCCAGGGCACCATCAACGGCTACGGCGAGCGCTGCGGCAACGCGAACCTGATCAGCGTCATCGCGGACCTCCAGCTCAAGATGGGCTATCGGGCCGTGACCCCCGAGCAGCTCCGCCAGCTCAAGGAGCTGAGCTTCTTCGTCAGCGAGCTGGCCAACCTGAGCCCGGATCCCCACCAACCCTTCGTGGGCCACAGTGCCTTCGCGCACAAGGGAGGGACCCACGTGAACGCGGTGGTGAAGAACGTGTGGACCTACCAACACGTGGATCCCCAGGCCGTGGGCAACCAGACCCGGGTGGTGGTCAGCGAGCTGAGCGGCAAGGACAACATCGCGGTGAAGCGCCGGGAGTTCGGCCTGGCGGGGATCAGCCGGGAGAAGGAGCGGGAGATCCTGCGCCGGATCAAGGAGCTGGAGAACGCGGGCTTCGCGTTCGAGAGCGCGGAGGCCAGCGTGGAGCTCCTGCTCCGTCGGGCCCGGGACGACTACGCGCCTCCCTTCGAGCTCATCGACTACATGGCCACGGTGGAACACCGGGACCGTCGGGGCATGTTCTCCGAGGCCATCGTCAAGGTCCGGGTCCACGACCGGATCTTCCACGAGGTCGCGGACGGCAACGGGCCGGTCAACGCGCTGGACAAGGCCCTGCGCAAGGCCCTGACCCGGGTCTACCCCACCCTGGCCCGGGTCAGCCTGAAGGACTACAAGGTCCGCATCCTGGACAGCCAGAACGCCACCGCGTCCAAGGTCCGGGTGCTCATCGACAGCACAGACGGCGAGCGCACCTGGAGCACGGTGGGCGCGAGCACCAACATCATCGAGGCCAGTTGGCGGGCCCTGGCCGACTCCTTCGAGTACTTCATCCTCACGGACCCTGAGACCGGCTACCCCGAACGGGTCCGCTCCCGTTCCGACGCCGACCCGGCCGAGCCCCTGGAGCGGATCCAGACCCAGACCGGCGTGGCGTAGGCCGGGCGATCCCGGCAAGCCGGCCACAGCAGCGAGAACGGAGCACAGCCATGAGCACACCGACCTCCAACGGACGGACCCAGGTGAAGCTGAACAGGTACAGCAGCCGCCTGACCGAGGTCATCTCCCAGGTGGGGTCCCAGGCCATGCTCTACGGCGTGGGCCTCACGGACGAGGAGATGCATCGGCCCCAGGTGGGCATCGTGAGCATGGGCTGGGAGGGCAACCCCTGCAACATGCACCTGAACGCCCTGGCCCAGCAGGTGAAGCGGAGCGTGCAGGACGCGGAGATGGTGGGCCTCATCTTCCACACCATCGGCGTCAGCGACGGCATCAGCATGGGCACCGAGGGCATGAAGTACTCCCTGGTCTCCCGGGACATCATCGCCGACTCCATCGAGACGGTCATGCGGGCCCAGTGGTACGATGCCAACATCGCCCTCCCCGGCTGCGACAAGAACATGCCCGGCTGCCTCATGGCCATGGCCCGGGTGAACCGGCCCAGCCTCATGATCTACGGCGGCACCATCCGCCCCGGCTGGCTCCAGGGCCGGAAGCTGGACATCGTGTCCGCGTTCGAGGCCTATGGCCAGTACATCGCCGGGGAGATCGACCAGGAGCAGCTCCGGCAGGTCCTGCGCCATGCCTGCCCCGGGGCCGGGGCCTGTGGCGGCATGTACACGGCCAACACCATGGCCGCGGCCATCGAGACCCTGGGCATGAGCCTGCCCTACAGCTCCTCCTACCCGGCCACCAGCGACGAGAAGGCCCAGGAGTGCCTCCAGGCCGGCCCGGCCATCCGTCGCCTGCTGGAGAGGGACATCAAGCCCCGGGACATCCTGACCCGAGAGGCCTTCGAGAACGCCATCACGGTGGTGTGTGCCCTGGGGGGCTCCACCAACGCGGTGCTCCACCTGTTGGCCATTGCCCAGGCCGCGGAGGTCCCCCTGACCATCGACGATTTCCAGCGCATCTCGGACCGCACGCCCCTCCTGGGAGATCTGAAGCCCAGCGGCCAGTACGTCATGGAGGACCTGTACGAGGTCGGCGGGGTGCCCGCGGTCCAGAAGATGCTCCTGGAGGCCGGCCTGCTCCACGGCGACTGCCTGACCGTCACCGGCCGGACCCTGGCCGAGAACCTGGCCGATGCGCCGGGCCTGGCCCCGGGCCAGCGGGTGATCCGCCCCCTGGAGGATCCCATCAAGCCCACCGGACACCTGCAGATCCTCTACGGCAACCTGGCCCCCGAGGGCGCGGTGGCCAAGATCACCGGCAAGGAGGGCACCCGCTTCACCGGCACCGCGATCTGCTACGACTCGGAGGAGGAGTGCCTGCAGGGCATCGAGCGCGGCGACGTCACCCACGGCAACGTGGTGGTGATCCGCTACGAAGGCCCCAAAGGCGGGCCCGGCATGCGGGAGATGCTCTCGGTGACCTCGGCCATCATGGGCGCGGGGCTGGGCCAGAGCGTGGCCCTGATCACCGACGGCCGCTTCTCCGGCGGCACCCACGGCTTCGTGGTGGGCCACGTCGCGCCCGAGGCCCAGGAGGGCGGGCCCATCGCCCTGATCCAGGACGGCGATACCATCACCATCGACGCGGAGCACAACCGTCTGGAGCTGGAGATATCCCAGGAGGAGATGGCCCGCCGCCGGGCCGCCTGGCAGCAGCCCCCATACCGGGTCACCCAGGGAGTCCTGTGGAAGTACATCCGCACGGTCCGCTCCGCGTCCCTGGGCTGTGTGACCGACCGCTGAGGAGCGCGCCCGTGAGCCTCCACTCCGTTGACACCGCCCTGGGAACGCGGCGCACCGACCTCCGACGGATCCTGGACCGGGCCCTGGCCCGAGGCCGTCCCACCCGGGAGGAGGCCTACGCGCTGATCCACGCGGAGGGCGGGGATCTGGCCGCGCTGATGGCCGGGGCCGCGGCCCTGCGGGACGCCCACCACGGCCGGGTCGTCAGCTACTCCCGCAACGTCTTCGTCCCGCTGACCAACCTCTGCCGGGACAAGTGTGCCTACTGCACCTTTGCCCGCCCGCCCACGGATCCCCGGGCCCGCACCCTGACGCCGGACGAGGTGCTGGCCATTGCCCAGGCCGGCCAGGCCCAGGGATGCAAAGAGGCCCTGTTCAGCCTGGGGGATCGGCCGGAACAGGTCCATGCCCGGGCTCGGGAGGATCTGAGGCGACTGGGCTACCCCTCCACCCTGGCCTATCTGCGGGACATGTGCCGCCTGGTGGTGGAGGAGACGGGCCTGCTTCCCCACGCCAACCCGGGGGTGCTCACCCCAGAGGAGCTGGCCGAGCTGCGCCCGGTCACCGCCAGCATGGGGATCATGTTGGAATCGGTCAGCGAGCGGTTGTTGGAGCCCGGACAGGCCCACTTCGGCTGCCCGGACAAGGTGCCCGCGGCCCGCCTGGCCATGATGGAGGCGGCCGGTCGCCTGGCCATCCCCTTCACCACGGGCATCCTCATCGGCATCGGCGAGACCCGGGAGGAGCGGGTGGACAGCCTCTTCGCCATCGCGGAGCTCCACCAGCGCTACGGCCACATCCAGGAGGTCATCGTCCAGAACTTCCGGGCCAAGCCGGACATCCGTTTCCGGGACCGGCCGGAGCCCAGCGTGTTCGAGATGCTGCGCACCCTCGCGGTGGCCCGACTCATCCTGGGCGGGGCCATGCACATCCAGGCACCGCCCAACCTCACCCCAGGGGCCTACGGCCTCTACCTGTTGGCCGGCATCGACGACTGGGGCGGTGTCTCTCCGGTCACCCTGGACCGGATCAACCCCGAGGCCCCCTGGCCCAAGCTCGCGGAGCTGCGCCAGGTCACCCAGGAGGCCGGCCACACCCTGGTGGAACGGCTGGCCATCTACCCGGAGTACATCACCCCCCAACACGTGGCCCCAGAGATGTGGACGCGGGTGAAGCGCCAGGCCCAGGCCCTGGCTGCCCCCCGCCCCGTTGCCCACCCAGCCCATCCTGTCGGATCCCATTCTATCGGAGAAAGGCCATGAGCGTCCTCCCCCCTGCTGCACACCTGTCCAGGCCAGACCGGGACCGGGCGGCCGAGCTTCGCGCCCGCCCCTTGGACCGGATGCTGGCCGGCATCCGGCCGGAAGTGGCCCGCCTCCTGGACCGGGCCCTCCTGGACCAGGAGATCACGGTCCAGGAGGCGGAACAGCTCTTCCAGGCCCAGGGGCTGGAGCTGTGGGCCCTGGCCGCGGTGGCCGACGAGCTCCGTGGACGGACAGTGGGCGACCGGATCACCTACGTGGTGGTGCGCAACATCAACTTCACCAACGTCTGCTACACCGGCTGTCGCTTCTGCGCGTTCGGCAAACCCGACGATGACCCCGAGGCCTACACCTTCTCGGTAGAGGAGGTGGCCGAGAAGGCCGCAGAGGCCTGGTCCTGGGGATGCACGGAGGTCTGTCTGCAGGGCGGGCTGAACCCCCACCTGCCCCCCACCGTCTACGAGGATCTGGTGCGGGCCATCAAGGACCGGGTGCCGGCGATCCACATCCACGCGTTCTCCCCCTTCGAGATCTGGTACGGTGCCCATCGGCTGGGGATCTCTCCCGAGAGCTTTCTGCGTCGACTGCGCGATCTGGGCCTGGGCAGCATCCCGGGCACGGCTGCGGAGATCCTGGACCCCGGGATCCGGCAGCGCCTGACCCGCAACAAGCTCTCCCGGGAGGAGTGGATCCACATCGTCACCACGGCCCATGGCCTGGGCATTCCCAGCACGGCCACCATCATGTACGGCCACATCGACCGGCCTATCCACTGGGCAGCACACCTGGACACCCTCCGGCGGATCCAGCGGGAGACCGGGGGCTTCACCGAGTTCGTTCCCCTGGGCTTCATCCACGAGCGGACTCAGCTCTACCTGGAGGACGGCGCTCGACCCGGCCCCACCGGCCTGGAGGACCTGCGCATGCACGCGGTGGCCCGGCTCATGCTGAACCGGGATATCCCCAACCTCCAGGTCTCCTGGGTGAAGCTGGGCTACAAGATGGCCCAGCTCTGTCTCTGTGCCGGGGCCAACGACTTCGGGGGCACTCTCTTCGAGGAGCGGATCTCCCGAGCCGCCGGGGAGACCCAGGGCACCCACACCCCACCGGAGCGCTTCCAACGCCTGATCCGGGACCTGGGCCGCATCCCGGCCCAACGCACTACCCTGTACGAGATCCTGGACTGATCCACGGCCGGCCTGGCCGCTCCCCCTCCTGGGAGCCCGGCGAGATGGCCCTCCCCCAGGGGGCCTCAGTCCGACCCGACCAGGCCCTTGGCCGCGGGGCCAGGCCGGCGATGGTGGTGGAGGCTTTCGCCGGTGTAGAGGGCTAAAGCGATCCAGATCAGCGTGAAACCCACCAGTTGAGAGGGGCCAAAGGGCTCCCGGTAGAGGAAGACCCCGATGAGGAACTGCAGGGTGGGGGCCATGTACTGCATGAGCCCCAGGGTGGTGAGGGTGAGCCGTCGGGCCGCGGCACTGAAGCTGACCAGGGGGACCCCGGTGATCAGCCCCAGCCCCACCAACAGGATCCAGGTGCCCATGCCCGCGTCGGCCGAGGCGGCCTGGCCCTGTTGGAACAGGAGGGCCAGGTAGGCCAGGGCCGGCAGGAGCCCCAGCCCCATCTCCAGGCTCAGCCCTTCCAGCGCGTCCAGCGGAGCGGTCTTCCGCAACAGGCCGTAGAAGGCGAAGGTGAAGGCCAGGGTGAGCGCGATCCAGGGCAGACGACCGTAGCTCCAGGTCAGGTAGAGGACACCCCCCAGGGCCAACCCCACCGCGGCCCGCTGACCTGGACGGAGCTGCTCGCCCAGGAAGAGCCGCCCCAGCAGCACGTTCACCAGGGGATTGATGAAGTAGCCCAGGCTGGTCTCCACGATGAAGCCCGCGTTCACCGCCCAGATATAGGTGAGCCAGTTCAGGAAGAGAAGCCCGGAGGTGGCCAGGAAGGTGGCCAGCGTGAGGCCGCTGGAGAGCACCTCCCGGAGCCAGGACCAGCGGTGTCGGAGAGCCAGGACCAGGGACAGGGCCAGCCAGGTCCACAGGACCCGGTAGGCCAGGATCTCGGGGGCGGGAACGTCGGAGAGGGCCTTCCAGTAGATGGGGAGCACGCCCCAGGCACCGTAGCAGATCAGCGCGTAGAGCAGTCCGCGGTTCACACGCATCGTCTCCAGAGGAGTGTCGGCTGCGTCCGGCTCATTGTATCACACCGGGGCAGGGGCCGGCCATGTGCCCGGGCGGCTCCGGTGGCAGGGAGGAGCTCCTCGGTCCGGACTCAGGCCTCGGCCAGGCGGGAAAGGGCCTCGAGCTGTTTCGGCGTGCCCAGGCCGATGAGCACGTCTCCGGGCCGGAGGAGGAAATCGCCGGCCAGGTTGGTGAGGATCTCCCCGGTGGGCCGGCGCACGGCCAGCACGTTCACCCCGGTACGCCGACGCACGTTGCACTCCTCCAGGGTCTTGCCGTCCAGGGAGGAGCCGGCCTTCACCTGGATCTCCTCGATGCGGAACTCCACCTGGCCCTGGTGCATGACCACGTCCATGAACTCCATGACGCTGGGGTGGATGAGCTGTCGGGCCATGCGTCGTCCGCTGATGGCGTAGGGGTTGATCACGTGGGTGGCCCCGGCGATCCGCAGCTTCCGCTCGCTCTCCTCGGAGTTGGCCCGGGCGATGATGGTCATGGTCCGGTTCAGGGTCCGGGCGGAGAGGACGGTGAAGACGTTGTCCGCGTCGTGGGGCAGGCAGACGCAGAGGCCCGCGGCCCGCTCGATGCCCGCCTGTTCCAGCACCCCGTCGGCCGCGGCGTCCCCGTGGACGGGGATGGCGCCCAGGCGCTCGATGGCCTCCAGGAGCTCGGGGTTTCGCTCCACCACCACCACGTCCACGGATTCGTTCCGCATCAGTTCCCCGGCCACCTGGCGCCCCATGCGACCGAAACCGCAGACGATGTAATGGCCTTGCATCTGTCGAATCCGTTTCTGCATGCGTTGCCTCCGCAGGACGCCTCGGAGCTCCCCCGCGATCAGATAGTCGGCCACGGTGCTGAAGGTGTAGGCCGCGCCCCCCACCCCCATGACGATGAGGGCCGCGGTGAACATCCGCCCCTGTTCGCTCAGGGGGCGGATCTCGCCGAAGCCCACGGTGCTGATGGTGATCAGGGTCATGTAGAGGGCATCGGTCCACGGCCAGCCTTCCAGCATGATGTAGCCCGTGGTGCCCACCAGGATGATGGCCACGAACATGCCCAGGACCACGATCAGGCGGCGGAGAAGGCTGACCTCGGACATGGTTCACAGGGCAGAGAGGGGCAGGTCCGCGGTGAGCACCGGGATGGGCCGCCCTCGACGGCGGAAGTCCAATGAGCGGTAGAGACACTGGGAGGCCCGGTTGCTCCGCTGGGTGTTCAGCCGCACGCGGTGGGCCCGCTGCTTCCCCGCGTAGGCCAGGGCCTCCACCACCAACTGTCGCCCGATGCCCCGGCCCCGGGCCTCTGGATGGACGGCCACCCGCACCAGTTGGGCCAGGCGTTCGGCCGAGGAACCCTCCCCGGGGTGGACCGAGAGCGCGGTGTACCCCACCGGGCCGGGGCGGTCGGGCACCTCGGCCACCCGGAAGCGGCAGCTCAGGGAGAGGGCCTGGAGCTCTTGCGGGCCCATGTGCCACAGGGGAGCGAAGCTGGCCGCGTCCAGCCAGGCCAGGGCCTCCCACTCGTCCGGGTGTAGAGGGCGCAGGCGGGCTGTCTGGGGCACCATCGGGACCTCCCTTCGGGTGCGCTCGAAGAAGACGATGTGATCGTGGAGCTGAAAGCCCGCCCGGCCCAGCCCCCCCAACAGCCAGCCGTGGCCGGTGATGGCCAGGGCCTGACAGCCCGGTGGCGCTTCGGGCACGCCCTGGAGAGCCGTCTGGACCAGTTCCGCCATGGGCACGTCCTGGGCGAGCGGCCCCCGCGCGGCCAGGCGCAGGTAGACCCGGGTGGGGGCCTGGGGCGGCAGGGTGACCGGCCTGTCCTCCACCTGGAAGGCCACAAAGCCCTGGAGCCCTCCCCCGGGGCTCAGGGCCACCGCGGCGGTGCCCGCGTGCACCAACAGGGCGAGATCTTCCGGGCCGGCGGCCCAGTAGACGTGGGGGCTGTTCTGGAACAGGGCCTGGATGGCCGCCAGATCCTGGGGCTGGGCCACACGGACGGGCATGGGCCGGTCAGGGCTCCCGGAGGATCCGTCGGCTGCCGTAGACCTGGCGGTAGTATTCCTGGAACTTGCCGGCCCGGATGGGCTCCCACCACCAACGATTCTCCACGTACCAGCGCACGGTTCGGCGGATGGCCTGCTCGGGGGTGTGGGTGGGCTGCCAGCCCAGGGCCTGGATCTTGCTCACGTCCATGCTGTAGCGGCGATCGTGGCCCAGCCGGTCCTCCACGTGCTGGATCAGGCTGCGGGGTTTGCCCAGCTCGTCCAGCAGGATCTCCACCATCTCCAGGTTGGTCATCTCCTGGCCCGTGCCGATGTTGTAGACCTCCCCGATCTGGCCTCGGTGGAGCACCAGGTCGATCCCCTGGCAGTGGTCCACCACGTACTGGTAGTCCCGCATCTGTCGGCCGTCGCCGTAGACGGGCAGGGGCATGTCGTTCAGCGCGTTGGTGACGAAGAGGGGGACCACCTTCTCCGGATACTGGTAGGGCCCGATGTTGTTCGCGCCTCGGGTGATGGTCACCGGCAGCTCGTAGGTGATATGGTACGCGTGGACCAGATGGTCCGCGCTGGCCTTGCTGGCCGCGTAGGGGCTTCGGGGGCGGAGGGGATCGGTCTCCTTGCTGCGGTGCTCTCCCTCGATGTGGCCGTAGACCTCGTCCGTGCTGATCTGGTGGTAGCGGAGGTTGCCGAACTTCCGGGCCGTCTCCAGGAGCACGTAGGTGCCGTAGACATCCGTGCGGATGAACGCGTCCGGGTCCAGGATGGAGCGGTCCACGTGGCTCTCCGCGGCGAAGTTGACGATGGTGTCGATGTCGTGGCCCCGGACGGTCTCCTCCACCTTCTCCCGGTCGCAGATGTCGCCCTGCACGAACGCGTACCGGTGGGGGAAGGCCTCGGCCACGTCCTGGAGGTTCTCCAGGCGTCCCGCGTAGGTGAGCTTGTCGTACACCACCACCCGGTAGCTCGGGTGGGTGTGGAGCAGGTGGCGCACGAAGTTGCAGCCGATGAAGCCGGCGCCGCCGGTCACCAGGATGTTGTGCATGGTTCGCTCCCTCGTCGGAAGGGGCTGGGGCGGTGTGGACGTGCCGTCCGCCATGGTCTCCCTCATCGGCCAAACCGTTGTTCCCAGAAGCGACGCAGCCGTCGATACCGCCCGGGCTGGCGGTGGGCCGGCAAGGGGAACTCCACCGTCAGGGTCAGGGTCTCGATCTCCTCCAGGGGCACCAGGAGTCTCGGATCCAGGGCCTGGGAAGGTTCCCCGGGCCAGTGGTGCTGCCAGGAGGCCCGTTCCTCGCTGCCCCCGGCCGCGGCCAGGTAGCCGATGTCCTCGGCCAGGTGGCTGCGGACGGCCTGGACCACGTGGCAGAGCCGATCCCAGTAGGCCAGGATCTTGGGCACATCGAAGTCGTAGTAGTGATCGGTGTAGGCCGACCGCTGCTCCAGGCCGGGCTCGAAGGGATAGGCGGCCTGGTAGGCTGGGAAGAACTCCTGGGCCCAGGTCTGTTCCACCCGTCGGAAGGAGGGCAGCAGCAGGTCCGCGTAGAAGGTCACGTGGACGGTGGTCACCCGTTCCGAGACGTGGACCAGGAGCTCTGCCTGTTCTGGGTAGAGGTCGAAGTAGGCACAGGGGTCGAAGACCTCCCACTCCCCGTACGCGCGGGCCAGGCGGCGGAGCCGGTCCGCCGCGGCCGCGACCACCTGGCTGGCCACCCGGATCTCCCGCTCCGCCTCTCCCGAGGGGACCCGATAGGCCTCCACCAGGGGGCGGGCCAGGAGCTGTGCCGCGCTGGAACAGGGCGGGTGCCAGCGTTGGATCTGGCGGAACGCCACGGCCAGGCCCGGCATGGAGCGGATCGGTCGGTTCCATGGCGAGCTGTCCCGATGGCTGGGCGGGGGGCCGATGGCGTTGCCATGCATCCGTCTCATCCGCGTCCTGGGCTCACAGGAGCCCCACCTTGGAGTTGTCCCCCAGGATCAGCTTGTAGGCCCGGGGTTTGATGGGGCTGTGGGTGATGTGCACGTTGCGTCCGATCATGCTGTCCTGGATGCGATGGGGCACGTTCTCGATGTGGCTGTGGTCCAGCACGATGCTGTGTTCGATCTCGCTGTTCTCCACCAGGGTGTCGTGGTAGATGCTGGTGAAGGGGCCGATGAAGCTGTTCACGATCCGGCAGTTGCGGCCGATGATGGTCGGCCCCCGCACCACGCTGTTGACGATCTCTGCCCCCTCCTCCACGGTGACCAGGTGGTCGATCTGGCTGTCCCGGTCCACGTAGCCCCGTACCTCGGGGACCAGTTCGGCCAGCACTCGGTCGTTGGCGGCCAACATATCGATGGGCTTGCCGGTGTCGATCCACCAGCCCCGGTGGATGTAGGGGCGGACGGTGTAGCCGTGGTCGATGAGCCATTGGATGGCGTCGGTGATCTCCAGCTCGCCTCGCCAGGAGGGCTGGATGGAGTGCACGGCCTGGAAGATGTGGGGATCGAACATGTAGATCCCCACCAGGGCCAGGTTGCTGGGGGGATTCCGGGGCTTCTCCACCAGGCGGAGGATCTGGCCGGCCTCGTCCAGCTCCGCGACCCCGTAGTGCTGGGGCTCCTCCACCTCGGTCAGGACCACCTGGCAGTTCCAGTCGCTCTGTTCGAACTCCCGGATGAGCTGGCTGATGCCCCCCTGGATCACGTTGTCGCCCAGGAACATGACGAACCGGTCGTCGCCGATGAACTCCTGGCTGATCTTCACTGCGTGGGCCAGGCCCAGGGGGGCCTCCTGTTCGATGTAGGTGATGCGGACGCCCCAGCGTCGCCCCTTGCCCACGGCCTGGCGGATCTCGGGGCCGGTGTCGCCGATGACGATGCCGATGTCCTGGATGCCGGCCTCCTGCAGGGCCTCGATGACCCGGAAGAGCACCGGCTTATTGGCCACGGGCACCAGTTGTTTCGCCTGGGTGTAGGTGATGGGGTAGAGGCGGGTGCCCTTTCCCCCGCTGAGAATCAGCCCTTTCATCCGCATGCCTCCACGAGCCCTGCGAAGGGGTTTCGGCTATCCATATCGGCCCACCAGTGCCGCGTCCTGCTCCGCGTTCAGGAGCACCGCGCCCACGATCCGGGCGTGGACCTTGTCCAGCACCTCCCGGGCTCGGGCCGCGTGTTCCCGTCGGGTTCGTCCTGCAGTGATGACCAACACCACGCCGTCCACGGCCGTGGCCCACAGGGCCGCGTCCGTCACCGTGAGCACGGGCGGCGCGTCCACCAGCACGTAGTCCGCCTGTTCCCGCAGCTCTGCGAGGAGGCGGCGAAGCCGGCCCGCGGAGAGGAGGGTCACCGGGTTGGGCGGCACCGGCCCCGCGGTCAACACCTGCAGGTTCGGCACCTCTGTCTCCTGGAGGGTTGGGGGCTCCTCGTGCTGGAGCGCGTCGCCGAGGCCCTGGTGGTTGGCCAGGTGGAAGAGGGCGTGCTGCTGGGGGCGGCGGAGATCGCCGTCCACCACGATCACCCGGTCGCCGGCCTGGGCCATGGCCACAGCCAGGTTGGCCAGGGCCCGGCTCTTGTCCGTCTGGGGATCCGGGCAGGTGACCAGCAGGCAGCGGAGGGCCTGCTCCAGGCCGGAGAACTCGATGTTGGTGCGCAGGGCCTGGTAGGCCTCTGCGGCCGGGCTGCGGGGGTCGGTCAGGGTGACCAGGGACATGGCGCGTTGCTCCTCAGCGGGTGCCGCTGCGGGCGGTCTGGATGGAGGGCAGGCTGGGGTCGGGGGTGGGCTGAGGCCTGGCGGCCCGCTCGTCGGTGGCCGGGATCGCGGCCAACACCGGCACCTCCAGGCTCCGCTCCACGGACTCCGGGGTGCGCAGGTAGTCCGCCTCCAGCCAGGTGAGCCAGAGGACCAGGCCGATGCCCACCAGCAGGCCCAGCACGCTGCCCGCCACCGCGTTCAACAGGGGCTTGGGCTGGTACCGTTCCACGGGAATGGCCCGGCTCACGATCTTGACCTCGATCCGGTCCCGCTTGTCCTGCTGCGCGTAGTAAGCGGTGCGTTCCTCCACGAACTCGTCGGCCAGGGTGAGGGCCATGAGCTTGGCCACCTCGGGATCCCGGGCCCGGGCCTCGATCTTGATGGTGAAGGTGCTGGAGTCCGGGGAGACCAGCACCTGGGCCAGGAAGTCCCCCGGGTTCATGTCCAGCTGAGCCCGGGCGATGACCCGCTCGGCCATCTCCCAGGTGCGGATATTGGTCGCGAAGTTGCGCATCAGGTCCTTGGCCGTGTTGCCCAGGCCCCAGTCCGGACGGGCCGGCACGGTGCTCACCTGCACCGTGGCCCGGTACATCTCCTTCTGGAGCGCGCTGATGGCCAGGGCCCCGGCCCCGGCCAGGAGCATGGCGGCCACCAGGATCCAGCCCCGGCGGCGCAGGATGCGGATGTAGTCGTGTACGCTCATCTTCGGATGCCTCCCTCCCGGGGGATGGTGCCCAACACGGTCAGGCCCATCCGTTCCAGGTCACGGACGTCGCGCACCGAGGTGTCCAGGTACTCGGCCAGCAGGGCCAGCCCCACTCCCACCACCGCGGCCAGGAGCACCCGCAGGGGCCATTCCAGGCGTCGGCGCAGCTCGGGGCCGACGGGGCGCACCGTGGGCCCATCCAGCAGGGTGATGGCCACGGCCTCTGTGCCCAGTTGGCGGAAGTAGAAGGCCGCGTTCTCCTCCAGTTCCGCGGCGGTTGCCCGGGCCATGGCCTCCAGCTCCTGGGGATCGGGCCAGGTCAGGGTCAGGGAGATGATCCGGTGGAGCTTTCCCGAGGCCGCGCTCCCCTGGATGGTGCCGGCCGGGATGGCGAGCCCCCGGTGGGCCAGGCGCCGGGCCACCCGTTCCGTGAAGAGCTGGCTCCGCACCACCTCGGTGAAGTCGTCCACCAGGTACTCGCTGGTGAGCCAGGCGTAGTAGCGGGGATCGTACTGGGAGGGGTCCGCCCGCTCCATGGGCAGCACGCCCACCAGCATCCGGAGCTCGGCCACGTAGCTCGGGGGCACGGGCTGCCAGGGCCGGAGCTGCACCCCGCTGATGGCCGCCACCAGCAGGGTCAGCCCCACCGGGATCCACCATCGTCGTCTCAGGATCTGCAGGTACTCGCGAAGTTCCATCGGGACTCGGGCCATGCTGCTCGAAGCCGACGGGCCCTCCGGTTCCCCGCCGGGTCACTGGACCCCCAACACCTGGCCCAGATAGGCCAGCAGCCGACGTCGGAAGACCGGCCGGCTGAACCGTTCTGCCTGGGCACGACAGACCCGGGGGTCGTAGGCCCGGGGATCGAACTGGGCCAGCACCTCCGCCAGGGCCTCTGCCGTCTGGGGGGCGAAGTGCTCGCCCGTCACCCCGGGGATCACCGTGTCCAGGGCACCGCCGGCCCCGTACGCGATGACCGGCCGGCCCGCGCTCATGGCCTCCACCGGCGCGATGCCGAAGTCCTCCAGCCCCGGGAAGAGGAAGGCCCGACATCCCTGCACGAGCCGGACCAGCCGTTCCAGGGGCTGACGGCCCAGGAAGGCCACGTTGGGTGGGGCCTGGGCCTCCAGGGCGGCTCGATCCCGGCCGTCGCCCACCACCACCAGCCGCTCTCCGGGCAGATGGCGGAACGCTTCCACGGCCAGGTCGATCCGTTTGTACGGGATCAGTCGGCTCGCGATCAGGTAGTAGTCGCCCACGGGCACCCCGGGATCCGGCCGAAAGCGCTCTGTGTCCACGGGAGGATGGATGACCACGCTCTCCCGCCGGTAGATGCGACGGATGCGCTCCTGCACCGCCCGGCTGATGGCGATGAAGTGGTCCACCCGTTGGGCCGCCCCGTAGTCCCAGCGTCGGAGCAGGGCCAACAGGGGCCGCAGGGCTCGGTCGGTCAGGGTACCGATGGGTTCCCGTTCCCGGTACTGGTCGTACAGCCACAGGAAGCGGGTGGGTGTCAGGCAGTAGCACACGTGGATGGCCCGTTGAGCCCGGGTGCGGGCCCGGACACCGTGGCAGAAGCCGGACTTGTTGCTCAACACCAGGTCGTAGCCGCTCAGATCCAGGCGGCCGAAGGCCAACGGATAGAAGGGCAGGTAGAGCTGGTGCCGTTCGGCCACCTGGGGCAACCGTTGCATGAAGCTGGTACGGATCTCCCACCTGCCATACGCGGCCGGCATCCGTTCCCGGGCGTAGATGCTGGTGTAGAGCGGCGCGCCGGGAAAGAGGGCCATCAGCTCCTCCAGCACGTTCTCCGCGCCGCCCATCTGGTTCAGCCAGTCGTGGACCACCGCCACCCGGCCCAGGTCTCGAACGGGCCCGGCCCGCTCCAGGGTATCCTGGCTCTCGGCCTGGGTTCCAGACCGAACTCGGTCCACCACAGGGCGTTTCACCCCCTATCCTCGTCGTGCGGGTGCGGGTTCCGGGAAGTCGGGCCATCCATGGTTCGGGGTCCATTGTACCGTAGGAGCCCCCGGGGCCCCAAACCCCTTGGGTTTCCGGGGATCCGCGGGGCCACACCCAGGCAACCGGCACAGAACACGGCCCGGCTAGGATGGAGGGGTGGACGCAGCAGGACACGCTGCAGGGATCGCCACGGAAGCCAGGGCCCAAGGAGGCCCCATCCACGGAGGCCCGACGATGTATTCCTTCGACATGACGTCCGAGCAGCGGATGCTCGTGGACACGGTCCACCGCTTCGCGGAACAGGTGCTTCGGCCCCGCCACCGGGACGCGGAGGAGGCCAAGTCCATCCCCCCGGAGGTCCTGCGCAAGGGGTGGGAGCTGGGGCTGCTGCCCGGGAGCATTGAGCCCGAGTACGGGGGATTCGGCGAGTACTCGGCCCTGAACAGCGTGCTCTTCCTGGAGGAGCTGGGCTGGGGGGATGTGGGCCTCAGCCTGCACCTGCTGGCCCCCGGGAGCTTCGCCATCCCGGTCCTCCTGTTCGGCACCGAGGCCCAGAAGCAGACCTATCTTCCTCGCTTCTGCAGCGAGGATTTCCCCCGGGCCGTGGCCGCGCTCCTGGAGCCCACCTATCTCTTCGACCCGGAGGCCCTGCACACCACCGCTACCCCCGACGGGGACGCCTTCATCATCCAGGGGCAGAAGACCCTGGTTCCCCTGGCCCCGGACGCGGAGCTCTTCCTGGTCTACGCCAACGACCGCAACCGGACCCAGGCCTTCATCGTGCCCGCGGACGCGGCAGGCGTGCAGGTGGGGGAACGGGTGACCATGATGGGCAGCCAGGCCTTGGCCGTCCACACGGTGGCCTTCCATCGGGTCCGGGTCCCCGCGGAGAACCGCCTGGGCGGGCCCCGGGGCATCCGCATGCGGCGGCTGCTGACCGTGGCCCGCATGGCCGGTGCGGCCCTGGCCGTGGGCCAGGCCCGGGCGGCCTACGAGTACGCCCGAGAGTACGCCAAGGAGCGGGTGGCCTTCGGCGAGCCCATCGCCCATCGACAGAGCATCGCCTTCATGCTGGCCGAGATGGCCATCGAGATCGAGGCCGTGCGGCTCCAGGTGTGGGAGGCGGCCTACCGCTTCGACCGCCGGGAGGACGCGTCCCGGCTGGCCTACCTGGCCAAGACGGCCGCCGACGCCATGGTCCTCCAGGTGACGGACAACGCGGTCCAGATCCTGGGCGGCCACGGCTACATCCGGGAGCACCCGGTGGAGCTGTGGTATCGGAACGGCCGGGGGTTCTCGGCCTGGGAAGGTCTGGTGTTGGCCTGAAGTTCGGTTCCGTCCCAGCAGTGCTCTGCAAGGTGCAAGGAGACAATCCCCATGCCCATCGAGTTCCAGATCCCCCCGGAAGTGGAGAGGCAGGCGGAGCAGGCCCGGGCTGTGGCCGAGAACGTCATGCGCCCCAAGAGCCGCTACTACGACGAGCACGAACACGAGCGGCCATGGGAGTTCATCCACCTGATGTGGCCGGAGATGCGGGAGCGCACCCGTCGGGAACTGGAGGCCAGCCTGCGCCGGGCCCACCCGGACACCGACGGCTCCGACCCGGGTACGGGCTCCGAGGCGTGTGCGGAGAAGGCCAAACGGCCCCGGACCGCGAACATGGCCCTGATCCACCTGGTGGAGATGTTGAGCTGGGGCGACGCGGGGATCTACCTGTGCCTTCCTGGACCGGCCCTGGCCGGCGCGGCCATCCAGGCCGTGGGCACCCCGGAGCAGAAGGAGCGCTTCCTGCGTCGCTTCACGGAGGGGGAACCCAAGTGGGGCGCCATGGCCATGACCGAACCCCAGGCCGGCTCCGACACCTCTGCCATCCAGACCACGGCGGTGTTGGACCCGGAGACCCAGGAGTGGGTGCTGAACGGCCAGAAGATCTTCTGCACCAACGGCAAGCTGGCCTACCAGGAGTCCGATGGCCTGATCGTGGTGTGGGCCACGGTGGACCGGAGCGCGGGGCGGGCCGGGATCAAGCCCTTCGTGGTGGAGGCCGGGACCCCAGGGCTCCAGATCGTCACCGAGGAGAAGAAGCTGGGCATCCGGGCCAGCGACACGGCCTCCTTCGTCCTGGACAACTGCCGCATCCCCGCGGACAATATCCTGGGCTCCCCGGAGGTGAAGGGCGGCCGGGAGGGCTTCAAGGGAGCCATGCGCACCTTCGATGCCACCCGCCCCATTGTGGCGGCCAGCGCCATCGGCATCGGCCGGGCGGCCTTCGAGTTCACCCGGGACACCCTGGCCCAGGAGGGGATCCGCATGGAGTACGGCCGCCCCCGCTGGAAGCTCTCCGCCCCTCAGGTGGACCTCCTGGAGATGGAGATCCAGCTCCGGCAGGCCTGGCTGTTGACCCTGAAGGCCGCCGCGCTGCTGGACGCGGGCGAGTACAACAAACTGGCCGCGTCCATGGCCAAGGTCAAGGCCGGCAAGGCCGTCACCTGGGTCACCCAGAAGGCCGTGGAGCTCCTGGGGCCCCTGGGCTACACCACCCAGACCCTGGCGGAGAAGTGGTTCCGGGACGCGAAGATCAACGATATCTACGAGGGCACCGGCCAGATCAACACCCTGATCGTGGCCCGAACCATCCTGGGCTACACCCGGCGGGAGCTGAAATGAGCCGCCCCAGCGGCGATCCGCCAGAAAACGGAAGCCCTCCTACGGGGATCCGGCCCCATCTCCCGTATCCTGGGTCCATGGCCAACCCATCGACTTCCCTGCCCTATCCCCCGCTGGAACCCTATGGCCTGGCCACCCTGGCCTTCGACCCGGAGCGGTTCACAGGGCGTTTCCGGGCCCGGGACGGCCAGGAGGTCCGGGTGCGCCTGATCCGACCGGAGGACTGGCCCCTGCTGGTGGATCTCTTCCACCACCTCTCGCCCGAGGCCCGATGGCGTCGCTTCCACACCGCGGTGGAGGACCCTGACCCCGCCTTTGTGGAGGAGATGGCCCGGCGCCTGGCCCGGGTGGACAACCAGGGCCAGGGCGGCGCGGTCCTGGCCCTGGCCGACAGGGGAGCCGGGGAGATCCTGGTGGGGGTGGGACGCCTGGGCCGCCCCCCGGAGACCCCGGACAGCCCAGAGGCCGAGGTGGCCATCGTGGTCCGGGACGACTGGCAGGGGCAGGGCGTGGGCACGGTCCTGGCCGCCCTCCTGATCCCCCTGGCCCGACGCATGGGGGTCCAGGAGCTGTGGGCCCTGACCCAGGCGGACAACACCCCCCTCTTCCAGGTGATCCGGGGCATGGAGGCCGCCCTGGAGATGCACACCTCCGCCGGTGAGACGGAGATCCGGGTCCAGTTGGACCGGTTCCCCCTCGCCTTTCCCTAGCTCCCCCGGCATCTCTCGCCCCTCCAGGGCCTGAGCGCCCTCGTTCTCCATCCTGGCCGTGTGCGGTTTCGCCAACCACCCCCAGATGGGGTACAATGCAACGCGACATGGACACTCGTCCCGGGGAGCACGGCCTCGCGGCTGCCCGCGGGCCCGGCTCCGCCCTGGAGGAACCTGCCTGGCAAACGCTGCCGCCCCCTCTGAGGCCTGCTCCGGAGCTCCAAGCCCGGTTGGCCCAGGCCTGGGCCGCCCTGGAACGGGGAGACCGGATCCAGGCCCAGGAGCTGTTGCAGGAGGCGGTGGCGCAGGCCGAACGGATCCACGACCGTGCCGGACTGGCCCGGGCTCTGGCCCAGCTGGCCAGCCTGGAGGAGGGGCAGGGCCAACTGGAGGCCGCAGAGGCCCACAACCGGGCTGCCGCCGCCCTGTTTCTGGAGCTGGACGACGGGATCGGCCTGGTCCAGACCTGCCGGGTGGAGGGCTTCATCCATCTGCGCCGGGGAGAGCTCATCCCCGGTGTCACCGCGTTGGCCCGGGCTCTGGCCCTGGCCCTCCAGATGGCGCCAGGGCCGGTGTTCATCACCCTGCAACAGCTCGTCCGGGTGGCCGGGCACCTGGTCCACCGGGGGCGCGTCGGCGATCTCCTGCCCCTGGCCGCGGCCATCCAGCAGGCCGTGGCCGCGGTGGAGACCGGAGACGAGGACCCTCCCCGTGCCATGGCGGATGTGGCAGAGCTGACCCGGACCGTGGCCGGCGCGTTGGCCGCCCTGGGCGTCATGGCCCAGGAGCCGAACCTGGCCCCGGACCGGCGCCGGGCCTTGGCCGCCCGGGCCACCCACCAGGCCTGGGTGGTGGACGCGTGGACCCGGGGACGGTGGCAACTGGTGGCCCTGGTGGAGACGGCCCTCCAGACCTACCTGGACTTCCACGAGCCGTTGGCCTGAGCCCTTTCCGCCGCCATGGCCGGAGAGCGTGTGCCCGGCCCCCGGCGACCACGGACGCCAGGATCATCCGTGATTCCGGGTCTGCGATACCGTGTTCTGCGATACCGTGATCTTCGACGTGGACGGTGTCCTCTGGGACACCGGGGACAGCTTTGACCGGGCCGTGGTCCAGGTGGTCCACCACGTGTGCCGCCACTGGTTCGACCTGGACCCGGTGCCGCCGGTGACCCGGGAGGAGCTGCGCCTCTTCCGGCGGGCCGGAGGCCTGAACAACGACTGGGACATGGCCTACACCCTGGTGGCCCTGCGGCTGGCCGGGCGCGGAGACCTGGAGCAGGCTGCCGCGGAGAGCCAGGGCCGGGGGCGAGCCTGGGCCCAGGAGCTTCTCCCCCCAGGGATCTCCCTGGACTACCGCCAGATGGTGCGCCTGTTCAACGAGATCTACTGGGGCCATCGGGACTTCTTCCGCCTGTTCGGCGCGGATCCGTGTCATGCCCCGGACGCTCCGGGCACCTGGCACCGGGAACGTCCCCTGTTCGCACCGGATCTCTTCCAGCGGCTCCAGGACCAGGGGGTGCGCCATTTCGGCCTGGCCACCGGCCGAAACCGGGTGGAGCTCTCCACGGTGCTGGCGGCCAGCGGCCTGGACCCGCTCCTGCCCCAGGAAACCCGCATCACCGCGGAGGTGTGGCAGAAGCCCGACGGCAGGGTGCTGGTGGCCGCGCTGGAGGGGGTGGCCCGGGCAGCCCAGGCTCGCGGGGAGGCACCTCCTCGGGCCGCGATCTACTGCGGGGACACGGCCGATGACGTGGCCGTGGTCCACAACTATCGTCGGGAGGCCCCCCCAGGAGCGCCACCTGTCCGCTCGGTGGCTGTGGTCCCCCAGGAGGAGGCGCACTTCTTCCGGGACCTGGGCGCGGACGCGGTCATCGGCCACGTGGACGAGCTGCCGGCCCTGCTGGAGCGGTGGCGTTCCCCATAGCCAGGAAGAGCCGAAGCCGGAGGATGTGGGCACGGGAGGGCCGGTGTCCTTCGAGCACCCAGCCCGTCGTGGAACCATCTAGCGCTGTACACGGAGGCGAGGAACCCAACATGGCCGAGCTATGGACACCGGACAGTGCGTCGAAGAAGGCGCCTCAGCCGAACCGTCCTGGAGGCATCGAGCTGCCCGAGAGCGTGCGCCGCCGTCAGGAGGCCCAGGCTCAGGAGACCCCTTCCCCAGGCCAAAGGCCGGAGGCCCCAGGGGTGGAGCTGGCCTTTCCCCCAGCCGGGGTGGAGATCCAGTGCCCCTCCTGCGGCCAACCCTTTGTGACCCCGGTCTTCAGCATCATCGATCTGGGGCTCAACCCCGAACTGCGGGAACTCCTTCTCACCGGCCAGCTCAACCTGGCCGTCTGTCCCCGCTGCGGCGCGGCCACCCCCTTCAGCGCGCCGCTGCTGGTCCACGATCCGGAACACGAGTTCCTGGCCGTCTTTGTCCCGCCCCAGGCCAAACTGGATGACCTCCAGATCCAGAAGATCATCGGAGAGCTCACCCAGACCCTGATGCAGAAGCTGCCCCCCGAGCAGCGCAAAGGCTACATGCTCCAGCCCCAGCAGTTCATGACCTGGGACTCCCTGATGGAGAAGCTGTGGGAGTTCGAGGGCGTGACCCCGGAGATGTTGCGCCGCCAGCAGGAACAGTTGGAGTTCCTGAACAGCCTCCTGCGCCTGGCCGACGATCCCAAGGCCCTGGAGATGGCCGTGGAGCGCCGACAGTCCCTGGTGGACGAGGCCCTCTTCTCCCTCATCAGCCGTCTCCTCCAGGCCTACCTGGCCCGGGGCGACGAGGACGGGGCCGACGCGCTCATGAAGGTGCGGGAACACCTGGTGGAGCACACCGAGGCCGGCGCGGCGGTGAAGGCCCGAGAGGAACGCCTGCGGGAGCTCCTGCAGCGGCTGCGGCCGGAGATGAGCCGCCAGGAGGTGCTGGACCTGCTCCTGGAGTCCTGGCAACAGGACGAGGAGGGAGAGGCCATCGTCGGATCGCTCCTCGTCATGGTGCCCAACCTGGTGGACTACGAGCTGCTCCTGGCCCTCTCCGAACGGCTGGACCGGACCGCCGACGTGGAGGAGCGGGCCGGACTGGTCCGGCTGCGGGAGCTCATGGCCAACCTATTGGAGCTCCGCCGCCAGGGCCCAGAGGCCCAGCTCCAGCAGGCCCAGGCCTTCCTCACCCAGGTCCTCCAGTCCCCGGATCCAGGAGCCACCCTGCGACAACACCCGGAACAGGTGGACGAGATCTTCCTCTCCCTGTTGGCCGGCAGCCTGGAGCAGGCCCGCCAGAACCAGGCCACCTTCGCGGCCAAGCGGCTCCAACAGATCTACGATGCGGCCCTGGCGATCTACCTGGAACGGATGCCCGAGGACGTCCGCTTCCTGAACGAGATCCTCCAGGTGGCGGATCCGGGCCGCCGGCGCCAGATGCTCCGGGAGCACCGGGAGCAGATCTCCCCGGAGTTCCTGGAGAACCTCCGTGCCCTGGAGGCGGATCTGCGCAGCCAGGGCCAACAGGAGCTCGCAGACCGGGTGAAGGCCATCCGCGCGGAAGCCGCGCTCATGACCTAGCCCGGACAGGACCTGGCCATGGCCACTCCCCGCACCGTCCGCGCGGAGATCGTCACCACCGGCACGGAGATCCTGCTGGGCGAGATCGTGGACACCAACGCGGCCTGGATCGCTCGACAGCTCCGGGAGATCGGGGTCCACCTCTACTTCAAGACCACCGTGGGGGACAACCGGGGACGGATCCGCTGGGCCGTGGAGACGGCCCTTGCCCGGAGCGATGCGGTCATCGTCACCGGCGGCCTGGGGCCCACCGTGGACGACGTGACCCGGGACGCCATCGCGGACGCCACCGGCTGCCCCCTGGTCTTCCACCCGGAGATCGCGGACCGGCTCCGGGCCCGCTTCGCCCGGTGGGGCTACTCGGAGATGCCCCCGAACAACCTGCGCCAGGCCTGGATCCCCCAGGGCGCCACCGTGATCCCCAACCCGGTGGGCACGGCCCCGGGCTTCATCGTGGTCGGCCGTCGGCCGGGCCTGGCCGGTACCGCCATCGCCCTGCCCGGCGTCCCCCGGGAGATGAAGCGGATGATGGCCGACACGGTGCTGCCCTATCTCCGGGAGCTCACCGGGGGCACCGGGGTGATCCGCCGGCGCATCCTCCGTACCGTGGGCATCGGCGAGAGCGCGGTGGACGCCCGTCTCCACGACCTGATGCAGGCCACCAACCCCACGGTGGGGCTCTCTGCACATGTGGGCCAGGTGGACGTGCGCATCACGGCCCGGGCCGAGACCCCGGAGGCGGCCGAGCGTCTGTTGGACGAAATGGAAGCCAGAATCCGGGAACGCATCGGCGACTTCGTGTACACTGGGGATCCCACGGCCACCATCGAGCAGGTGGCGGTGGAGTGCCTGCGCCGGGGGGCCGCGACCCTGGCCCTGGTGGAGACGGTCACCGGTGGCGCCGTGGCCCAACGCCTCCGTGCCCAGGATCCGGAGGGAGCCGTGCTGGTGGTCGGCTGGACCGCGGAGCCCCAGGCCCCTTCCTCCCAGGATCTGCCTGGGCGCCTGGCGGAGCTCCTGGCCCGGCCCCCTGGTCTCCCGGTGGCCGAGACCCTGGCCCGGGCCGCCCGGGAGCTGGCCGGCGCGGACTACGGCCTGGCCGTGGTGGGCACCGGCCGCCCGGACGAGAGCTTCCACTCGGAACAGACCGGGGAGAGCTGGTTGGCCCTGGCCGGTCCCCAGGGCGTGGTGGCCAGCACCCGGTTCCCCTTCGGAGGACGGGACCCGGTGACGGTGGTCTGGGTGGCCAACCGGGCCCTGGATCTGGTTCGACGTGCCCTGTGCGGCATCCAATCCGCTCCGTGACATCCACACCCACCATGGCACATCCCACCATGGCACATCCCACCATGGCATATCCCACGACGGCAGGCCCATGATCGTCTACCCCGCGATCGACCTGCGCGGCGGGCGCTGCGTGCGCCTGAAACAGGGCGATCCCCGCGCGGAGACCGTCTACAGCCCCGATCCGGTGGCCATGGCCCGCCACTGGGCGGCCCAGGGCGCGGAGTGGCTCCACGTGGTGAACCTGGACGGCGCGTTCCAGGCCCGCGGGAGCTATGCCCAGGTACAGCGGCTGCGGCACCCGGAGGATTCCCTGGCCCAGCTGCCCATCAACCTCCGCCGCCTGCGGGAGATCCGCCGGGCCGTGGAGGTGCCCATCCAGTTCGGCGGTGGCCTCCGCACCCTGGAGGACATCGCCCTGGCCCTGGATCTGGGGGCAGACCGGGTGGTGCTGGGCACGGTGGCGGTGAAACGGCCCGAGCTGGTGCGAGAGGCCCTGGACCGCTGGGGCCCCGAGCCCATCGTGGTGGGGATCGACGCCCGAGACGGCCAGGTGGCCATCCACGGCTGGCAAGAGGTCAGCTCGGTGGACGCGGTGGAGCTGGGCCACCAGATGAAGGCCCTGGGCGTCAGGCGGGTGGTCTACACCGACATTCGGCGGGACGGGATGATGCAGGGGGTGAACTTGGCCGCCACCGCGGAGCTGGGGGACATGACCGATCTGTTGGTCATCGCCAGCGGCGGCGTGGCCAGCCTGGCGGACGTCCGCCGCCTGAAGCGCCATGAGCACTACAACATCGAGGGGGTCATCATCGGCCAGGCCCTCTACACCGGCGCGGTGGACCTGGCCGAGGCCATTCGGGTGGCCAAGGCTCCCCTGACCCGCCGGAGCGCGGGCATCGTTCCCTACCGGCGGACAGGCCGGGGGCTCGAGTTCCTCCTGCTGTGGAACAGCTTCTTCGAACAGTGGCAGTTCCCCCGGGGGGGCGTCCAGGAGGCCGAGTCGGACCTGGAGTGCGCCCTGCGGGAGTTCCGGGAGGAGACCGGCCATGGCTGTATCCAGGTCCACACGGACTGCCGGGCCGTACTGGAGTATGTGACCCGGATCCGCTCCTACAACATCGAGCGGACGGTCATCTACTTCCTGGGCGAGGTATGTCCGGGCCCCACGGTGTTGGGCCGGGACAACCACAGCGAGTACCGCTGGGTGCCCCCGGAGGAGGCCCGGGCCCTGCTCCTGGAGAGCTCGCCGGAACAGCTCCCCGCGCTGGAGAAGGCCCTGGCCTACCTGGCGGAGGAGGGGTGAGCCCATGTTGGCCCGACGCATCATCCCCTGTCTCGATGTGAAGGACGGCCGGGTGGTCAAGGGCGTCCAGTTCGTGGACCTGGTGGACGCGGGGGATCCGGTGGAACAGGCCCAGGTCTACGACCGGGAGGGCGCGGACGAGCTGGTCTTCCTGGACATCACCGCGACCCACGAGGCCCGGGAGATCGTGGTCCACATGGTGCGTCGGGTCGCGGACACGGTCTTCATCCCCTTCACCGTGGGGGGCGGCATCCGCACGGTGGAGGACATGCGGGCCATCCTTCTGGCCGGCGCGGACAAGGTGAGCGTGAACAGCGCGGCCGTGCGCAACCCGGCCCTGGTCCAGGAGGGGGCCCGGCGCTTCGGAAGCCAGTGTATCGTGGTGGCCATCGACGCCAAACGTCGGGAAGGGGAGGCCCGGGCTGCCCGGGGGCCGGGATGGGACGTCTACGTGGCCGGGGGGCGCATCCCCACGGGGCTGGATGTGTTGGCCTGGGCCCGCCAGGTGGAGGCCCTGGGCGCGGGGGAGATCCTCCTCACCTCCATGGACGCGGACGGCACCCAGGCGGGCTACGACATCGAGCTCACCCGGGCCGTGAGCGACGCGGTGGAGATCCCGGTCATCGCCAGCGGGGGCGCCGGGGCCCCGGAGCACTTCGCCGCGGCCCTCACCCAGGGGGGCGCGGCGGCCGCGCTGGCCGCGAGCCTCTTCCACTTCCGGAAGCTCCGCATCCGCGACCTCAAGCGCTACCTGGCGGACCAGGGCATCCCCATCCGCCCGGTGGACCACATCCCGGATCCCCTGCCCCGCTGACCCTGGGACGCCCCACCCTCATCGGGTGGCCCGACGGGCGAGGAGCCAGAGACCCCACACCAGGGCCACCGCCCCCAGGGCCCCGCAGAGGGCCGCGATCTCCGGGTAGCTCCACCGATAGGGAAAGGGTCTGGGGACCAGGGGCCCCAGGGGGTGGACGTCCCCGTAGATGAGCATGTCGGTCAACACGTGGAGCCATGCCCCGACCCCACTGCCCAGGAGCGCCTGGCCCAGGGTGGGACGGTGGGCCCAGGCCCACCGCCGCGGAACACCTCGAAGGTACAGCCCCCACCCTCCGTGGACGGCCAGGCCGAAGAGCAGGCCGATGGCCGTGGCCCCCAGGAGAGTATGGGAGAGGCCGTGGACCGGGGGCGGCCGAAGGCCCAGGATCACCAGCAGGGGCTCCACGTCCACGGCTACGTTCACCAGCAACAGGGCCGGCAGGTCCAGCCGCTTGCGCAGCCCCAGCCCCACCACCCCGTTGGGGCCCAGATGGTATGGCGTGAAGGGCACGGCCGCTACTCCGGATCGGTCTCGTCCGCGGAGCGGGCTGCCTCCGCGCGGATGGCCGCGTAGTCCTCGTACTCCTCGGTGACGAACTCGATGATCCGCTCCGCCAGGACCACCGGCGCCTCGATCATGGGGCTGTGGCCCACCCCCCGGAGCACCTCCAGGTTGTTCGCGCCGGGGATGGCCAGGAGGGTACGGGTGATGGCGTCCCGCTCCACCACCACGTCGTGTTCCCCCCACACCAACAGGGTGGGCAGGGTCAGGTGTCGGACCTCCTCGAAGCGGTTCCAGTGCATGAGGGCCTCGGCCATGCCGGTGAACGCGGCCGGGGCCTGATGGAACGCGTCCTCTACCAGGCGCTCGAAGAAGGCCTCGAAGGCTGCCGGCTCCATGGAGGGGGGCGGCGCGGCAGGCATCAGCGCGCGCAGGGCTCGGGCCAACAGATCTCGGTCCGTGCGCATGCGTTCCAGCAGGCGCAGGGCCTCCAGAGGGGTGAAGACCCCCTCCACCGGCGGCGGGTCCACCAGCACCAGGGTGTGGATCCGCTCGGGATGGGCCAGCGCGTACTCCACCGCGACGGCGCCGCCCGCGGCATGGGCCACCAGGTCGAAGCTCTCCAGGTCCAGGGCCTGGACGAACGCGGCCAAGTCCTGGGCCTGTTCGGGGATCTCGTATCCCTCCTGGCTGTGGGTGCTCCCCCCACAGCCCCGGAGGTCCGGCGCGATGGCGCGGACCGCGTCCGGGAGGACCTCGAGGAAGGGCTCCCACCAGCGACTGCTGGCGAAGCTGCCGTGGACCAGGAGCATGGGCAGGCCGTCCGGGTCCCCTTGGACTCGATAGGCAAAGCGCATGCGGGGGGTCTCCAGGGTATGGAGCGTGGCGTTGGATGGGGTCATGGCCCTCGTGCCCTCCGTTCTCGTTCCTCCTGGTCGGGCAGGAAGAGGAGGAGCAACGCGCCTGCGGCGGCGTGGGCCTCGGGCCCTTCCACCCGGCCCACCTCCTCCTGGCCCAGGATCAGGCCCCCGCGCACCACCTGCCCCGCGGCGTCCACCCATCCCAGAAGCCCTCCCTGGAACAGGCCGTGGCTGTGGATTCGGCCCTGGGGATCCACGATGCCCAGCTCTCGCTCCCCGTGGCGGGTCCGACGCAGGATCCGGATCCCCTGGGGGGAGGGCTCCACCCGGCCCACGGCCGTGCCCTCTCCCCAGCGCAGCCGGTAGATGGTGCCGTGCTCCAGGTAGCCCACAGGCTCCTCGTCCTCCAGGCCGATGTAGCGCAGGATCCGGGTTCGCATGGGGACATTGTACCAGATGGGGGCTCGAAGCGGGACAAATCGCCCCGCGGGAGATCCGGTTGCGGGACTGGCCGACTGGCGGGGCCGGTGTGGGGCGGGGATGTGCTACAATGCAGGGCGGCCGGCAGGATCGGCCGGCCTTCCGTTGGTTCACTCGCGACAGGAGGTCCGATGATGCGGCGCCTCATCGCGGTGGGCGTCCTGGTAGGGCTGGTGGCCATGCTCCTGGCCGGCTGCGGAGCGGACGGGACGTCGGCTCCGCAGGCCAGTGGCGGGCAGGCCCAGGGCCTGACCATGACGGTGTACCGATCGCCCACCTGAGGATGCTGTGGCGCCTGGATCCAGGTCATGGAGGAGAACGGATTCCGGGCCCAGGTTCGGGACATCCCGGACTGGGAGGCCCTGAAGGCCCGTTACCATGTGCCGCCGGAGCTCCAGGCATGCCACACGGCCATCGTGGATGGCTACGTGATCGAGGGGCACGTGCCCCCAGAGGATGTGCAGCGGCTGTTGGCCGAGCGGCCGGACGACGTGGTAGGCCTCGCGGTGCCGGGCATGCCCGTGGGCTCGCCGGGCATGGAGGCCCCGGGCTGGCCCACGGATCCCTTTGCGGTGGTGGCCTTCGACGAGAACGGCCCCCGGGAGATCTACGCGGAGTATCGCTAGCCCCCGGCAGGCACCGGCCCTCCCCGCGCTCGTGCCCATGGGGAGGGCCGGTGCCTTTGGGTGGAATGCGGGGGGGGAGTGTAGTGCGTGAAACGTGATGCGTGAGGCCGGGGAAAGCGTCCCTGGATGCGTGCTGTTTCCGCTATTTCTTGGGTTTCTACCAGCCCTTGCGCAGGACTTCCAGCTTGGCCTCGTTGAAGAGGACTTGAGTGCAGGATTCCCAGTCGATAGGCTCGACCTGGGCGTAGCGGATCTCGAAGGGGTGCTTGCGGGGCACGGCGTCGATGATCCGTTGGGCCTGTTCCAGCTCGCCCAGGGCCACATCCACCCACACATCCTCCAACACGTCGGGAAGCTGCCCGAACAGGCCGTAGATATCCTCCAGACGTTCGGAAAGGAGCTCGTGCACCCGGTCTTCCACCGAGCCGCGATAGCGCATGTTGTAGACGAAGATGGTGTCGTACACCTGCCCGATACGCTGGATGCGGCCCTTGCGCTGCTCCAGGCGGGTGGGGTTCCAGGGCAGGTCCAGGTTGATGAGGGAGCCCAGGCGCTGCAGGTTCAGCCCCTCGCTGGCCGCGTCCGTGCCCAGCATCAGCCGGATCTCGCCCGCGGCCACCAATTGCTTTAGCTCCTCTCGGGATCGGGGCGTCCATTCCCCGTTGATCATCAGGCCCGAGGTCTGAGGCCCGGAATAGAGGGCGATAGGCTCTTCGGGCAGCTCTGCGGTCAGTTGTTCGGCCAGCCACTGGATGGAGTCCCGGTACTGGCTGAAGATGATGACGCCTCGCTCCAGCCACCCGGTCTTGCGGACCTCGCCATCCCACCACACCTTTTCGAAGAGATAGTAGCGCGCCTGTACGTATTTGGGGTCCCGCTCCTGATTGGCCTCCAGCGCGGCCAGGAAGTTCTCCAGGTGCTCCTTTTCCTCGGCCGTGAGGGTGCGGGAGAGGGAGCGGAGGCTGTCCAGGGTCTCGTCCTCCTCCCACTCCGCGTCCTCCACTTCCACGTCCTCCCACTCAGCCAGCATCTTCTCCGCGGTCTTGCGGCCCGCGAAGATAGTGCTGCCCACCCGCCGCAGCAACAGGGTTTTGAGGAAGCCCGCGCCCTTCATGCGTTTGCCCAGGGCCTTGGTGAAGGCCTCCGCGGACTGATAGGCGTCACGTAGATAGGGGGGCAGAGAGATGGCCTCGTGCTCGCCTTCGCCGAAGAGCTGGACGCCGATGTGATCCAGCATGGGCTCGCCCGTCTTCGGGTCGATCTGCTTTTCCAGATAATCGCGGGTGCGGCGGATGATGCGGCGGATGAGGGGGTTGTGATTCTGAAAGAGATCAGGGGCCATGCGCCGCAGCCGTTGTCGCTCAGGCCGGCCCAGCCGGGCGATGGCGTCGCCCGGGACCACGGCCTCGCGGTCGTCCGCGCCCAGCGCCCGCCGCAGGATTGCAAAATCCCGGGCCTCCTCCGCGGGCGGCAGGGGATTGCGCACCCATTCCCAGACGGCGTCGGGGTCCCGGGGCGGCGTTTGTTCGCCCATGATCAGGGGGATGGCGGTTTCGGGATGTCGCCAGTGGCTGTACTGGTTGCCCAGCACCGACTCATCTCCCCGGCCCAGCACGTCCAGCAGGTCCCAGGCCTCGATGGGGTGAAGCTGCACGGGCGTGGCCGTGGCCAGCAGCAGGGAGCGGGTGCGGGGCGCGATGGCCTGCATGAAGCGCAGTAGGTTGTTGGGATCCGCCGTGCGATAGGGCTTGTTGCGGTTGAAGTTCCTGCGCCGGGCCCGATGGGCCTCGTCCAGGATGATGCAATCGTATTCCTTTCCCAGCAGCAGTTCGCTGGCCTCGCCGCCCCGGGTGATCAGGCCCGAGGAGACGATGCCCACCCGCCGCGGACATTTGCGGATGGCCTCCACGCCGTTGTTGGGGTAGCGGATGCCCAGCTCGTCCACCCACTGCCGCCCGTCCCACACCGCAGAGGGCATGTTCAGCATGTCCCGCATCTCGCCCTGCCACTGCCACAGCAGGGTCTTGGGCGCGATGACCAGGATGGGCTTGTCGCCCGTGAGAGCGATGAGCATGGCGGTCATGGCCAGTTGCAGGGTCTTGCCCAGGCCCACCTGATCCGCCAGGATGTAGCGAGCTTTGCCCCACGGACCGTGGTGCGCGTCGTAGGCCAGTTGGATGAAATACTTCTGGTGGGGCCACAGCCCGTTGGCCTGACGGTAGATGGGCGCTTCGATGACCGCGGGCGCGGGGTCTGGGGCCTCATCCTCCGGCGTTTGCTCCACCCAGTCGGGCACGGTGAAGATGACCTGGCGCTCGGCGATGCGCCCGATGTCCTGCACGATGACCTGGGCCAGGGGCGTGGCCGCGGGATGGCTCCACAGCGCGTCGAATTCCTCCTGCACCCAGGCCACACCATCGGGCGAGGCGTCCTCCCACAGCAGCGGCGCTGCGGATGAGCCGCCCCGGTGGAGCGGGCGTAGCCCCAGCGGAACCGGGGACGGCTCTATTCGCTTGTTGGGCCGCCGCAAGCGCAGCGCAGCAAGGCCCAGCAAGCGGACGCAGTCCGCAGCGCCGTTGGGTCCGAGCGCGCAGCGGTCGGACCCAACTCGTAGTTGAGCCGCCATGCCTCCCGGGTCTCGTTGGCGCTGCCCAGGAACGCGATCTTGGAGCCGTCGGCCAGGGTGATGACGCCCGCCTTGCCGTGGATGAGCCCGAAGACCTCGTTGGGCAGCACCTTCACCTGGAGCTTGCCGCTGACCAGGAAATCAAACAGGCGGCGATAGCGGGCGCGGGCCGGCGCATCCCCGGGCGGGTCCACCAGGGTCTCAGGCCGGGCCGAGGTCCATTCCTGGCGCATGGCCAGTTGGGCCGCCCGCGCGGTCTGCACGTCCAGCAGGTTCAGGTCCGAGTTGGCCACCACGCGGATGACGCCCTGCACCGACTCCAGGGCCTCGCCCGCCACCTCCAGCAGGGAGGAACGGAAATAGCCGGCGATGCGGTCGTAGGCCCGGGCGTTGCGCAGCCGCTGGTTGAGAAAGCTCGCATCCAGGCGCTGACGGCGGGAGGAAAAACGATTGATTGGGCTCATGTGGAATACGAATTGAGCAGGCGATGAAGTTGACGGGCTATCAGATGGCGCCGGATGAATCCGACTCAATCCTTTACGAGCGAAGCCAGTTCTGCCCGCCAGGTTTTGTCATCTACAGCATAGACAGGACCAGGCTCCCGCAAAAGCCATTTGGTTTGGCCCTTATGCCGTTCTAGGACAGGAATCGTGGTCTGGTTAGCGTGATGCTCTTTTTGTTGCTGGACATAAGCGATTACGTTAGGTAGCCGCTTCCCGTCAAAGGAAAAAGCGCCGTATTCCTGTTGCCAATAGAGCACATAGGGCAAATCCATCTTATTGAATTTGGTGGCCGCAACGGCCTTGATCTGCCCCACAAATTTGGCGACAGCGATTTTGGGAGGTATGGAGGCAACAACATGAACATGGTCTGGCATGCCCCCGATCGCGAACACTGTAGCCCCTAATCCGATGGCCTTTGTGCGCAGAAGATCATAAATGATGGATTCAACGTCGGGCAAGATAAGCGGGTCGCGGTTCTTGGTGGTCCAGACCAGATGGTAGAAGAGTTGCCAGTAAGGCATGATGCACCTCTCAGATAGTATCGCAGATCGCAACCGTCCGCCCGGCGCCGTCCGCCCGGCGATGAAGTCGCCGGGCTATGGCACAGCGCCGGATGAATCCGGCTCGCCCGGCAGGGCGTTGTTCGTAGCCGGGGGAATCATCCCCCGGCGGGGGCGGGCGATGGCTGGCGTTCGGTGTTTTCGACGCCGTCCGCCCGGCGCCGTCCGCCCGGCGATGAAGTCGCCGGGCTATGGAACAGCGCCGGATGAATCCGGCTAGCCCCACAGGGCGCTGTTCGTAGCCGGGGGAATCATCCCCCGGCGGGGGCGGGCGATGGCTGGCGTTCGGTGTTTTCGACGCCGTCCGCCCGGCGTCGTCCGCCCGGCGATGAAGTCGCCGGGCTATGGAACAGCGCCGGATGCATCCGGCTAGCCCCACAGGGCGCTGCTCGTAGCCGGGGGAATTATCCCCCGGCGGGTGTCCGGCGTGGGCACGTCCGCCCGGCGATGAAGTCGCCGGGCTATGGAACAGCGCCGGATGAATCCGGCTAGCCCCACAGGGCGCTGCTCGTAGCCGGGGGAATTATCCCCCGGCGGGTGTCCGGCGTGGGCACGTCCGCCCGGCGATGAAGTCGCCGGGCTATGGAACAGCGCCGGATGCATCCGGCTAGCCCGGCAGGGCGTTGTTCGTAGCCGGGGGAATCATCCCCCGGCGGGGGCGGGCGATGGCTGGCGTTCGGTGTTTTCGACGCCGTCCGCCCGCCCCGTCCGCCCGGCGCCGTCCGCCCGGCGATGAAGCCGTCCGCCCGGCGATGAAGTCGCCGGGCTAGAAAACAGCGCCGGATGAATCCGGCTCGCCCGGCAGGGCGCTGCTCGTAGCCGGGGGAATCATCCCCCGGCGGTGCGGGCGATGGCTGGCGTTCGGTGTTTTCGACGCCGTCCGCCCGGCGATGAGACGGGATGTGATCGGCACCGTTTGCCCGGCGCCGTCCGCCCGGCGATGAAGTCGCCGGGCTATGGAACAGCGTCGGATGAATCCGGCTAGCCCCACAGGGCGCTGTTCGTAGCCGGGGGAATCATCCCCCGGCGGGTGTCCGGCGTGGGCACGTCCGCCCGGCGATGAAGTCGCCGGGCTAGAAAACAGCGCCGGATGAATCCGGCCAGCCCGACAGGGCGCTGTTCGTAGCCGGGGGAATCATCAAATCAAGTACTGTATCGCGCTTTTGTGGATCAAAGGTGTTCGATCGAGGTGTACAAAGGGAGAGCAGAGTCTTCATTGGAAATGCCCCTTGACTCTTGATCGGTTTCGTTCCTAAAGATTTCAGGGATCGGTAAAATATTCAGGTGCATCTTATTATGACCTGTGTGCCTCGCCAGTTGCGCAACGGTTCACTTGTGTGAGAGCTTCTTCGCTACCCTGGAGTGCGAGTTGCTGGACCGGCAGGTCCTCTGCACCGTGGAAGAGGCCCGCCAGTCCGTGTTTGCGTTCATTGAGGGATGGTACAACCCGCATCGCCGTCATTCGTCCATCGGCTACATCTCGCCTATCCAATTCGAGAGAGCTCATGCTCTACCCATCAACGCCCAAGCCGGAAAGTGTCCACCAAAACAGGGTAGTTCCAATCCGTCTGGGGCAGGCTTTCCAAGTTGTCCAGGATGAAGAGGGTGGGTTGATTCTGGGCGTAGAATAACAGGGCATGCGCCGGTGTTTCTTCGTCCTTGGCTAAGTCCAAGGTGTCGGCTAATCGGGCTAGCGGGGTATTGGCAGGAGCCTGTTCCTGGGAAGCCTGGACTGAGGTCACACTGCCAGGGAAGCGCCAAGCGTTGCGGTGGGCCGCTTCCAGGGCCAGGCGGCTCTTGCCCATACCTGCTGGTCCGGTGTTCCTCACGCTTCACCTCTCACTTCACCAACAATCCTGCCGCCAGGAACAGGCTGAAGGCCAGGGCCAGTTGGGCGGTGCCGGCCAGGGCCTGGTTCAGGGGCGGGCCGTAGCGGGCGTCGTCCAGGACCAGGCGGGCCCACTTCCAGGCCAGGGGCAGGGTGAGCCAGGGCAGGAGCACCCAGGGGCTGCGGCCGTCCAGGGCCAGGAGGAGCAGGGGGCTCAGGTAGGCCCCGGCCAGGAGGAGCAGGTACTCGGCCCGGGCGCCTCCGCGTCCCAGGAGGACGGCCAGGGTGCGCTTGCCGGCCCGGCGGTCGCTGTCGATATCCCGGAGGTTGTTCACCACCAGGATGGCGGTGACGAGCAGGCCCACGGGCAGCGCGGCCAGGAGGCTGCCCCGGGTCACCTGGCCGGCCTGGACGTAGTAGGTGCCGGTCACCGCGACCAGGCCGAAGAAGAGGAAGACGAAGAGATCGCCCAGGCCCACGTAGCCGTAGGGCAGGGGGCCGCCGGTGTAGAGGACCGCGGCCAGGATGGCGGCCACGCCCACGGCCAGGATGGGCCAGCCGCCCACCGCGATGAGGTAGAGGCCCACCAGCGCGGCCAGGCCGAAGCTCACCACCATGCCCCAGCGCAGCTCCTGGAGGGAGAGGAGGCCGCTGGCCGCCACCCGGGTGGGGCCGGTGCGCTCCGGGGTGTCCGCGCCCTTGAGGAAGTCGAAGTAGTCGTTGGCGATGTTGGAGCCCATCTGGAGCAGGAGCGCGGCCAGGGCCGCGGCCAGGGCCGGCCCCGGCGCGAAGGCCCGGTCCGCGAAGGCCAGGGCCGTCCCCACCAGGACCGGGGCCAAGGCCGCGGGCAGGGTCTTGGGACGGATGGCCAGGAGCCAGGCTCGGGTGCGGGAGATGGACGGAGGTTGCGTGGCGGCGGGCACGGATCGTCCGGCTGTGCGCGACATGGGCGATCGAAGGTCCAAGGGTAGTGGCGGGAAGCCCGGGGTCCAGGGCAACGGTCTGCGGTCGTCAGTGTAGCAAAGATGTGCTGACGGGACAAGGGGGCGCTTGGCGGATGGGTGCATGGGGAAGAGGTCGGCCGGTCGGCGCGTCATGAGGATGCGCACTCCTCGACTGGAACACTCCTCGATTGGAGGAGGACGGACCGGGGGCGGCCAACAACCCTGGACAGGGCCCGCTGGCGGGCAGGGCACGGGGACGGCTCGGCCAGTGACCGCAGCCGGGAAGGGTGGACCGTCCGGTGGACCTGTGCTCTGGTCCGGGGGCTGGACTCAGCGGCCCCGTTGCACCAGATCCTGGAGTGCGGGACGGAGCTCGGGAAATCGGAAGGTGTAGCCGGCCTCCTGGAGGCGATGGGGCACGGTTCGCTGGCCCTCCAGGATGACCGTGGCCATCTCGCCGAAGAGGAGGCGCAGGGCCAGGGCCGGAGTGGGCAGCCAGGCAGGGCGGCCCAGGACCTGGCCCAGGGTCTGGCAGAACGCCCGGTTGGTCACCGGGTTCGGGGCACAGAGGTTGAAGGGGCCCTGGGTCTCCGGACGCTCCAGCAGGAAGCGGATCGCGGCCACCTGGTCGTCCAGGTGGATCCAGGGGAAGTACTGGCGGCCGCTGCCCAGGGGGCCGCCCAGGAAGAGGCGGAAGGGCAGGAGCATGCGGGGCAGTGCGCCGCCCTGGATGCTGAGGACCACCCCTGTGCGGATCACGGCGCGACGGACGCCCAGGGCTTCCACGGGTGCGGTGGAGGCCTCCCAGGCCACGCAGACTTGGGCCAGGAAGTCCGAGCCTGGGGGCATCTCCTCGGTGATCGGCTCGTCGCCTTGGGGGCCGTAGTAGCCCACGGCCGAGGCCTGGACCAACACCTGGGGCCTGTGGGCTGCGGCCTGGATCGCCTCCACCACGGCCTGGCCCGCGTGGACTCGGCTCTCCCGGATGCGGCGCTTGCGCTCTGGGGTCCAGCGACCGGCGGCGATGCTCTCTCCGGCCAGGTTGACGATCGCGTCCGCGGCGTTCACCCGCTCCCCCCATCCCTGGGCCGTGCGACCGTCCCAGGCCGCCAGGTCCACATTGGGGGGGAGGTTCCGGTGGCGTTCTGGCGTTCGGCTGAGCACGGTGACCTGGTGGCCGTCCTGGACCAGGCTGTGGGCCAGGGCTCGCCCGATGAGCCCGGTCCCTCCGGTGATGAGGACATGCATGGTTCGGTTCCTTTGTTCACCTGTTCACCGTTCGCCCGCGTAGCGAGCATCAAGACGGTTCGGCCAGGCGTTCGCTTTTTACCCCGTCACTCACCAGGATCGCGTACCATCTGGAATATTCTGGGCCCATCAGGCAGATCAACTTCACCTATGATCTTGAACCCTTGGCGTTGGTAAAACGACACGTTCTCCTCGTTGCCTGTATCAAGGTATATCGGTAATCGTTCTATGGTGCATCTTTCGAGGTACTCGCTGTCTTGTCCTTGTAGACTTCAAGCAATCGATTGGCGAAACGCCAGCTCCGAACGACATAGACGATCAGGCCGCACATGATCAAGGCGAACCACAGAAGTACGCTGAGCCAAGAAGGCATTGTGACAAGATACAGCAGGGTTCCAAGCGTTATTATAAGCACACCCAACGCTAGCAGTTCTCTCCCCGCGCGAGCGTTTGCTTCGTACCATACACGTTCGTCGGCAAACGTCGCCGGAACGCGCAAGCCGTACCAATGGTTTGGGGGGATTCTCCTCCGGATAAGGGGAACGGCCAGCGCGATAAAAAGCGTCCCCATGATCAGAGATGCCGCGAGGAGGGTGAAGTCACTGTTCATGAGTCCTACCTGGGTATGAACGCCTAACGATAAAGCTCAGCCGCTGTGCGGAGCGAGCGAAGCGAGCGGAGCACGGTCGGCTGCAGCAGGTGTTAGGCGGTGTCATCCTTTTCCGATTTGGTCGCTCGGTGTCGGATGCGAACGGCTCCTGGAGTAATCACCGTGAATGCTTGTTCCATCTCATCGCCGTGTGCGGCCAAGGCGGCGACCACAATCTCCGCCTTGCGGGCCGGAGAGATGCCGGCCAAACCCTCATCGGCCACGAGCTTCACGCCGGCACCTCGATGGGATAGACCACATCGGCTCGCAACGCTTCGGCCGCGAAGGCCAGTGCTGCTTGAATCGCCTCCCGTGTTAGCCGAGGATGCGCCTCCAGCAGATCGTCTATTGTCTCACCGGCGGCCAACCTCTCTAAAATGAGTTCCACGGTGATCCGGGTTCCGACAATTACCGGTTTGTCCATCATCACCGAGGGGTTCGAGACAATCCATGCTCTCCACGTTTGCATCTCTCAACTCCTTGTTCACTACCTGCCTAACGGCGCTGCGGCAGCGGCGGGCTCTGGCAAGAAGCCCCTGTCCACCCAAACCACTTCAGGCAAAGCCGCCCGTGAATTCGAGCGGCGCAAGCCGCTGTCCGCTGCATGCCGTGTGACCAATTTGACCGACTTGCATCGCCACATCCTTCGTCTTCTGGGTCCGGCCGTAGAAAGATACTACACCGGCCCCTTGTAACTGCGGAATGTGGGCTATATGACATCCTTGCGTCACAAATATAGCATGCCTGCCGCGGCGTCGCAAGGAACACTTCATGGCCCGGTGCTCCAAATATCTCGACCCGCCGCGAGGAGCGATCCGTCGCCCAAACGGCGCCCACCGCAACCCTCTGGACGACCGATTCCCACGCGACGAAGCGTCCCCTCTCGGAAGCGCCGCCCATTCGTCGAGTCTCCCGCTTGTCCCCCA
>JALSIX010000146.1 GCA_026989655.1 Caldilineaceae bacterium | reverse complement strand
ACCCCGGCAGCACCGCCCGCCTGGCCTACTGTGATCTGAGCCGTGCCGGGTACAACGACAACCCGGCCCTGGGCGTTCTCTCCTCGGACGTGGAGGTGGCCAACTGCCGCATCCACGACAACCAGGACGAGGGGATCTACATTGCGGGCCCGGGGCTCAGCCCGGTCATCCGCGACACGGCGGTGGAGAACAACGGCGGCATTGCCATCGTGCAGACCACGGTGGACATGAACCCCACCTACCAGGGGCTCACCCTGGCGGGCAACGGGACGGATGGGGTGGTCATCCCCGGGGGCAGCGTGTGGCGCGACGTGACGCTGGACGGCAGCCCGGCGGCCCTGGGTGGGGCCCCGCTGATCTTCACCGGCAACACGGCGGTGAAGGAGGGGAAGACCCTCACGGTCACGGCGGGGAGCGAGCTGCGCTTCGGTCCGGACAACTGGCTGAGCGTGGAGGGCGGGGGTGCGCTGATGGCTCGGGGGACGTCTTCCCGGCCCATCACCTTCACCGCCAGCACGGCCACCTCCTGGCGCCATCCCTGGTTCCACCCCGGCAGCACCGCCCGTCTGGCCTACTGTGTGTTGAGCTATGCCGGCTACAACGAGAGGGAGGCCCTGGGCATTCTCTCCTCGGACGTGGAGGTGGTCAACTGCCGCATCCACGACAACCAGGACGAGGGGATCTGGATCGCCAATGCCCAACCGATCCTGAGGTTCAACCAGATCTACAGCAACACCGTAGGCCTGCTGAACACCACGCCGGCCATCGAGGTGGACGCCCGCCAGAACTGGTGGGGCGACGAGAGCGGACCGCGCCATCCGACCCTCAACCCCGGCGGGCAGGGCGATCCGGTGAGCGATGGGGTACGGTTCGAGCCCTGGTTGGGCCGTTTCAACTGGCTGGAGCCCCAGGACACCCTGCTCCATGGCACCGAGGAGCTGGCCTGGACTGTCTTTGGAACCGGGACAGATGTCCTCACTGCAGATGTCCAGGTCTTTGGGGCAGGGGGGAGCTATGCCCTGGGTTCGGCGATGGAAGCCACCGGGCGCTTGCTCTGGAACACCCTGGCCGTCCCCGATGGGCTGTACGTGTTGCGGGCCACCTTTCGGGATGGGGCCGGTCGGACGGTTGGGGAGGCATCCCGCTCCGTCGCGGTGCTGAACCAGGGGGGCATCGCCTGGCATGCGGGGCGGATCACGGCCGATGAGGTCTGGTCCGCCGGCAGGGTCCACGTGGTGGAGGAGCCGGTCGTCCTTGCTGCAGGTGTCCGGGTGGAGATCGAACCCGGTGCCATCGTGAAGTTCGCCAGAGGGGCGGGCATCACCGTGGAGGACGGCGCGGTGCTGAGCGCCCTGGCGACTCAGGAAGCCCCCATCGTGTTGACCTCCATCGCGGACGACGATGTGGGTGGGGACACCAATATGGACGGCGCGGCCTCGGTTCCACTTCCCGGGGACTGGACAGGCATTGCGGTTTCGGGGTCGGGGCAGTTCAACGCCAACGACTTCGTGGATCTCCGCTACCTCAGAGCCACCCACAGCGGCACCCTGTCCGGAGACGAGGTCTGGATGGGCACGTTCGTGCACCACGTCACCGGTACCGTGGTGGTGCCCAGTGGGGTCACCCTGGTGATCGATCCCGGCGCCGTGGTCAAGTTCGATGCCTATCAGGGGATCGAGGTCCAGAGCGGAGGGAGGCTCATCGCCCAGGGGGCTGTCCCGCGGCCCATTGTCTTCACCTCCATCCGGGACGATGGGGTGGGCGGGGACACCAACGGGGACGGCGATCGCTCGGCGCCGGCTGCGGGCGACTGGCGCTGGATCCACGTCAACGGAGGCCAGGCCACCCTGCGCCACACCGTCATCAGCTATGGAGGCGGGACCGGTGGGGCTTGGGACGGCACCGGCGTGATCCGTACCAGCGGCAACGGGCAGGTGACCCTGTCCAACAGCGTGGTTCGGGAATCCTTCTTCGACGGTGTGCTGGCCTGGGGCGGTCAAGTCCGGATCGAGAACAGCGTGTTCACCGGCATCGACCGGGCGGTGAGCGCCCATCCGGGCTCCACGGTGGACGTGGTCAACAGCACGCTGGACGACAACCGGATCGGCCTGTTGATCCACGGTGGCCGGCTGAGCGTGGCCAACACCCTGGTCACCCACAGCCTGGAGGCCGGCTTCCAGTTCGACTTCGGCACCTTGGGCCCCATCCGCCATAACAACGTCTGGGCCCCGGAGGGTTCCGGCGCGGTACGGTATCGCAACATGGCCGACCGCACCGGCACCGACGGCAACATCTCCGCGGACCCGAACTACAGGGACCGGGCCCGGGGCAACTACCGGCTCGACTTCGGCTCACCGGCCATCGACGCCGCGGACGGGGCCGTCGCGCCCGAGACGGATTTCATGGCCGCCCCCCGCTACGACGACCCTCGAACCTCGAACACCGGTATCCCGACCGCGGATGGAGCCTACGCGGACATGGGCGCGTTCGAGTTCGTGGAACAGGCCGACTCGGCCATCGACATGGTGGTCAGCGACATCCGTGGGCCCACCGACGTGGTTGCCGGGGAGATGGTCACCCTCGAGTGGACCGTCACCAACATTGGGATGGGATTGCCTGCCGAGAGCCGGGGCCGGAAGAACGAACCTCTTGGGCCTGTGGACGAAGTCGTAGGGCCCTGGTACGACACCATCGCATTGGTCGGCGGGCAACAGTCGGACCGGCCGATCCGGGTGGCGGGCGAGGTGTTGGTGGGGGAAGGCATCCGGCTGGCGCCGGGCGAATCGGCCATCGTGTCCGCGGAGATACGCGTTCCGGGCGGTGTACGGGGCAACTATCGTTGGCAGGTGGAGACGAACTCTCGGGGCAGCATCTTCGAAGGCATCCATCGCCGCAACAACACGGCGACCTCTCTGTTGGAAGTGTCCTTGGACGTGCCGGCGTTGCTCCTGGATGGGGAAGCCCACGACGGTCAGTTCCGTGGAGAGGGCGAAGAGCACTGGTTCCGCTTCACCCCGGCACAGGGCGAGGACACCGTGGTGGCATTGACAGCGGGGTCCGACACGGCTGCGGTGGAGCTCTACGTCGGCCGTGGATACATGCCCACCCCACAGCGGTTCGACTTCCGGCAGACCGAATTTGCCTCCTCGGACGTCCGCGTGTATGTGCCCGGTCCGACGGCCAGCAACCAGGTCCACTATGTTCTCGCGGTGGCGCGTGGCCTGCAGGGGCCCACTTCGTTCACCGTACGGATCCGCCGTCCTGTCTTTGCCCTGGATGCCATCGATCCGGCTCAGGTCGGTAACTCGGGGCCGTCCACCTTCCGTATCGATGGTTCCGGTTTCGGGTCCAATGTGCAGTTCCGACTGGTCGGACCGGCGGGTGAACTCCAGCCCCAGGCCGTACAGGTGGTGGACCCCACCCGGGCCTACGCGACCTTCGATCTGACCGGGGTGGCCGGGGGCAAGTTCTCGCTGCATGCCAGCCGCAACGCGCAAACCCTGACACTCGATCGGGCGGTGACGGTCCAGACTGGCCAGGGCGCGCGGCTGGAGATCCGGGTCAATCTGCCCCATCGGGTGCGATCCCGACGTCCCTTCGAGGGGGCTCTCGAAGTGGTCAACGTGGGCGATGCCGATGCCCCCGTCCCGCTTATCGTGCTCACCAGCAACCAGAAGAAACTGTGGCCCATCGACGGCTCGCAGGATCGGGCCGGACCATCCCTCCAATACCTGGCCCTCCAGCCCAACTCGTCCAGTACCGTGTTGCGCCCCGGTGAACGACGCACATTCTCGTTCAAGGCCATTACCGAGGATTCCACTCCGGTTGTGCTGAGCCTGCGGGTGGCCCGGGGTGCCGACACCGAACCCATGGACTGGGATGCCCTGCGTGACTTCCTGCGTCCACCCACCGCGGACGCAAACTGGGATGCAGCCTGGGCCCGGGTGGTGGCCAGAGGAGGCCACACTTATGGCTCCTACCTCCGGTTATTGGTGGAAGGCGCCATCGACGCACAGCGCTATGGGCTGGATCTGCGCACGGTCGGAGCGATCCTGCCTTACTTGGTGCGACGGGAATATGTGGGGTTGCCCCATGCCACGTTGGCCGGAAGGGCAATCCGTGCAGGGACAGGGGAGCCGGTTGGCGAGACACCGATCTTCTTCACCTCTCAGCAGAGCGGCGATTCGGTGGGAATGCGCACCGCGCCGGACGGCCGTTTTGCCGTCTTCGCGCCGGTGGCCAGCGGCGTGTACAGCGTCAGCGTGCCGGGATTCGCCCTGGTCTCGCCCCAAACGGTGACCGTTGAGGGGCCTCTGACCGGGTTGGCGCTGGAGCTCTCCACCGGGGCCTCGATGGTGGGCTTTGTCCACGGTGACAACAGCCCGATCGGGATCCACGACGCGGATGTCCTGTTGCATAACCGTGCCGACGACACCTTCTATCGGACGACCACCGAGTACAACGGCCGCTTCGCCGTGAGCGGGCTCACGCCCGGCACCTATGAGGTGCGCTTTATCCATCCATTCTACGTGTCTCCTGCACCCGTGACGGTGGAGGTGGCAGAAGGGGCTACCGTGAACCTGGTCCAGGCCATGGTCGTCGGTGCCAGTGTGCGTGGTCGCGTGGTGAGGGGGGACCAGAGCGGCGTGGCGCAGGCTGCCGTATGGGCCATCCGCCAGACAGGTGAGCCCCGGGTCATCCAGGGGCGTGCCGATGCCAATGGCTATTTCCGGCTGGATGGCCTGCCCGCAGGGCGGTTCACCGTTCGGGCAGCGGCCAACGGCCAGCGGGGAGAGTCGTCGCCGTTCCATGTGGTGGTCGGCGGGTTGGTGGAGGGGCTGGAGATCCAACTGGGCGCGACAGCCTCCTTGAGGGGCAGGGTCACCGACGCCCGTTCCGGGGCCCCCATCGCCGGTGCTGCGGTGATCGCAGCCAGCCCGGGCATCTCGGAGACGATCAGCGGGGCCGACGGGAGCTATCTGCTCGATGGGCTGCCCCCGGGCGAGATCCTGGCCGCGGTCCACGCGCCGGGCTACCTGTCCACGGCGGTGACCACCACCCTGGTGGCTGGCCAGCAGGGCGTGGCCCCTCTGCGCCTGCTCCCGGCCTCCACCATCCTCGGCATGGTGCGCCACAGCACGGGCCAGGTGCTGACCCGGACGTTGGTCGCGCTGATGGCTGCCGATGGCGGGGCGAGCACGTTCACCTTCACCGACGACAACGGCCGCTACCGTTTCGAGGGATTGCCGCAGGCCCTCTACGAGATGGCGATCATGGGCCGGGACGCCAGCGCGGTGGTCCCGGGCGTCGATACCACCGGGGCCACGGAGAAGAGGGTGGACGTGGTGGTGGCCGACAGCGGCTACACCCTCAGCGGCGTGGTGCGCACGGCAACGGACATGGCGGCGCCGGGTGCGCTGGTGGAGGTGACCCGCAACGGGCTGCCCGTGCGCATGGATTTCACCGATGTGGACGGCGGCTATCGGATCCTGTTGCCGCCGGGGACCTACACAGTCTCCGCCCGTACCGACACACAGCGATCCGACCCCATTCCGGTGGAGCTGACGGCCGATACGGTGCTGGACATGGCTCTCACCCAGGGCGCTCGCGCCCGGAATGCGCCATTCCCCTTCCCCCGGGCCGGAGCCTTTTGGGGCAGCGGCGATTTCTGGACCGGCCTTACCCCGCCGCAGCGACTCTTGCCAGATGATCTGACTGTCACCAGACTGATACTCGAGGCCGCGAAGGCCGAGAACCCGTGTGACGGGATGTGGAGTGCCGTCTCCGCTGCCATCCGAAGCGAGAAGATCGCGGAGGAGGCCTTCGACGCCTGGAAGATGAGCTACGATGCTCTCCGCCAGATCAACAGTGCGCAGTTGTCCTTGTATGCCACCCAGTCTACCATCCTGGCAGGCGAGGTGATGCTCACCGTCGGAGCCATTGAAGCGTATCTCGTGGGAGCAGAGGCGCTGGCTCTCCCTGGGATGACAGCCACGCAGTCCGAGTTCGTGCTCACCTCGCTGACCACGGCGAGCCTTCTCTTGAAAGATCTGCCCGAACTGGCAGCGAGAGGCGAACTCGATCAGATGGGGTGGAAGATCAACAGGGCGTTGGATGTGGTCGGCGCTGTGATCGACCTCTCGACCGGCACCCCCTGGGGCGGGGCTGTTGCAGCCACTTTCAACATAATCGCTGAAGATATCAGAGGTATCGAGGAGATCCTTCAGGAGTTCGACAGAGATGTGGCAGACGGCCTGCGTAGATACGAACAGACCGGCGATACCTATCGGGAGGCGATCAAACGACATTATGCCGACCTGCAGCGTGCCCGATCTCTCCTGGATTGTCCCGATGAAAAGACGCCCACGCCGACACCTACCCCGACCGCCACGCCAACACCGACGTTCACGCCCTCGACGCCTACCCCGACGGTGACCGGCACTCCGCCCACGCCCACACCCACGCCGGTTCGGCCCACGCCCACCCCCTCACCCACCGCTCCCCCACCCACGGATCCGCCCCCGCCCACCTATCCGCCGCCCACTCCGCTGCCGACGATCCCTCCGGTCAGCAGCTACGATCCCAACGACAAGGCGGCTGTGGGCTACGGCGAGCAGGGCTTTGTGGACGGTGACAGCACCCTGCTCTACAGGATTCGCTTCGAGAACAAGGCCAGCGCCAGCGCGGCAGCCCAGTTGGTCCATATCGTCGATCAACTGGACGAGAATCTGGACTGGAGTACCCTGGAGCTGCTGGAGATCGGCTTCAACCATGTGGTGGTGCGGGTCCCGGCCGGCCAGAACCGGTTCGAAGCCCTGTCTGGTGTTGCCAGCGATCCCAATCCCGTCCGGATCCGTGCCCACCTTGATCCCACGACAGGCACCCTCTCGTGGACTCTCCAATCCATCGATCCGGTGACGGAGGATTTCCCAGCGGATCCGCTGGCCGGTTTCCTGCCACCCAACGACGGCCAGGGCAGCGGCGAGGGGTTCGTGACCTTCCGGGTTCGCCTCAAACCTGGCCTGGCCGAGGGCACCGTGATCCGCAACCGGGCTCGCATCGTCTTCGACGAGAACGATCCAATAGAGACCAATGTCACGGTCAACACCGTCGATCGAACTCCACCCACCGCATCCATCCACCCACTTCCAGAGCGTTCACCGGCCAACATTCGGGTGAGTTGGGAGGGGACCGATGGTACAGGCGTGGGCATTGCAGGATATGACGTCTATGTGGCTGTGGACAACGGACCCTTCGAGCTGTGGCAGAAAGGAGTGTCCATGACCCGTGCCACGTATCCTGGCCAGGCTGGACACACCTACAGTTTCTATGTGGTGGCCGTGGACCATCTCGGCCATCGTCAGCGACAACCTTCGGCTATCGTCATGACCACGGTGGTGGAGACGTCCATCTATCTGCCTCTGGTCAGCCGGCACGGAGGCGAGTGAGATGGACGCGGCGGTGAGACATCCTGGGTCGACGGAAGGGCGTGTGGAGGTCCCCGGCTGAGGAGAACCACCGCGTTCGGCCGAGGAGGCGAACCATGGGCAGCGCAGCGAACCGTTCAGGCGGTTCCGGCGACGAAGGCCCGGCCAGCAGGGTGAGGGACTCCTCTGCCCCGGTCCGGCTCTCCCTCATCCTGCGCATCTGGCGCAACCCAGGGGGCGAGATCTGGGGACAGGTGGTGGATCCTTGGAGGAACGACGCACGCTCTTTCGGGGTCAGGAGGCGCTCTTTCAGGTGTTGCGGGAGCACATGGCGAGAGGGGGAGAGCGCTAGTCTGGCCCCGGTGCCGGGTTGCGCCGTCGGGCGGTGACCCGGCACTGGCCCGCGCCCCCCTCGTTGTGGGGCCCGGCAGGGATGGTTCTCTCCGTCTTTGGCGGAAGGCAAAGATAGGGGGCGGGACCCGGGCGCAGCATTGGAGGGATAACTTTCCGGGCGACGCTTCCCGCCTGTGGTAAGTTGTGGGTGGGCTTCGGCGTTCTTACCCCGCCTGTGCCCCTTGCCCCACAACACCGCCCGACTTC
>JALSIX010000145.1 GCA_026989655.1 Caldilineaceae bacterium | reverse complement strand
GCAGCCCCCGCGCGGGAGGCCGCTCAGGGGCATCGTCCCCCACCCGGCCGTGCATGGAGCGACAAGATGGCCCATCCTGTGCCGGGGTTCCGGCACGAAAGGCCCTGGGTGCCCCTTCCCGCTCCTCCGGGGAATTTGACCGGCCATGGCTCCTCTGCTATACTGGGCTCGAAACCGTTGGAGGGTTGGGCCGCGCGGAACTGGATCGCGCGGTTTGTCATGGGGCTGTAGCTCAGTTGGGAGAGCGCTACAATCGCACTGTAGAGGTCAGGGGTTCGAGTCCCCTCAGCTCCACCTTCCAGGTCCACGGGCCTTCCGGCAGATTTGACAGCCGCCCGGTGCCTGCACTAACATTGGGCGCTGGGCGATACAACCACATGGGGCTGTAGCTCAGTTGGGAGAGCGCTACAATGGCATTGTAGAGGTCAGGGGTTCGAGTCCCCTCAGCTCCACTCCAGGCCGGCCACGGGTCGGCCTTTTTGTTTGCGCTTCCCCCGGGTGGCTGGTAAGATATCCTCACCAACCGCCTGTTGGCTCGCCGTTCCATGCTGTCGAAAGGGCCCTCTCCACCTTGAGCCAATCGCCCGTCTCCCAGGCTGCCGAAGAGCCATGCTCCCGAGGACCGGACGAGCTCCGTCCGGTTCGGTTCGAGGTGGACTACCTGATGCACCCCGAGGGCTCGGTGCTCATCAGCATGGGCAACACCAAGGTCCTCTGTACGGCCACGGTCGAGGAGCGGCTGCCCCGGTGGCTCCACCAGTCGAACGCATCCCACGGCTGGGTGACCGCGGAGTACGCGATGCTGCCCCGCAGCACCCAATCTCGCACCCGCCGGGAGACCCAGTGGCCCAAAGGACGCACCCAGGAGATCGAACGGCTCATCGGCCGCAGCCTCCGCTGTGCGGTGGACCTGGAGAAGCTGGGGCGCCGGCAGATCATCGTGGACTGCGACGTGCTCCAGGCGGACGGAGGCACCCGAACCGCGGCCATCACCGGGGGATGGGTGGCCCTGGCCCTGGCCATCCGCCGCCTGGAACGGGACAAGAAGGTCCCATCCGGGACCCTGGAGCGCCAGGTGGCCGCGGTGAGCGTGGGCATCGTCCGCGGCCAGGCCATGTTGGACCTGGACTACGCGCTGGACCTGGCCGCGGAGGTGGACATGAACGTGGTGATGACCGAGCAGGGCCGGTTTGTGGAGGTCCAGGGCACGGCAGAGGGAGCTCCCTTCACCCGGGGCGCGCTGAACGCCATGCTGGTCCTGGCCGAGCTCGGCATTCGCGAGCTCCTGGAGCACCAGCGCGCGGCGTTGGCCCAGGCCGAGGACCGACGCTGAACCGGGGCCCTGCATCCGGAGACGAGCTCAGAGGAGCGCTCATCGTGGGCAGAAAGAAACGTGTGACCCTGCGAGATGTGGCCCGAGAGGCCGGGGTGTCGCCCACCGCGGTCTCCTTTGCCTACAACGCACCGCACCAGCTCAGCCCCACCACCCGGGACCGGATCCTGGAGACCGCGGCCGAGCTGGGCTACCAACCGCATCCCGTGGCCCGCACCCTGGCCACCGGCCGGACCCACACCATCGGCCTGGTGGTCCCCACCAGCCTGGATTGGATCCTGCACGATCCCCTCTTCAGCCGGTTCCTGGGCGCCATCGGCACCGTCTGCGACCAGGAGCAGAAACACATCCTCCTGGTCCCGGCCAAGGGCGACGTGTCCCCGGCCATCCTGGAGACGGTGGCCGCGGACGGCTTCGTCCTCTTCGGCATCCACCGCGACCATCCCCTGGCCCGGGCCCTGGAGAACCTGAGTCGACCGGCCGTGATCCTCAACGGCGACCCGGCCATCCCGGTCCCCATGTTCAACCTGGATGACATCCAGGGAGGATACGAGGCAGCCCGACACCTGCTGGAGAAGGGCCATCGGCGGATCGCGGTGGCCACCATGCCCCCTCGGGACGACGGCGTGGTCATCCCCACCTTCGAGTGGCGCATCGCGGGGTACCGGAAGGCAGTGGAGGCGTTCGGCCTGCCGCCAGAGACCCTCCAGATCGTCCACACCCCCGGCCGCCTTGGCGCCAGCCAGGAGTCCTTCCAGGCCGTGTGGAGGCTCCGCCCTCGCCCCACGGCCGTGCTCTGCGTCTCGGACGTGCGGGCCCTGGCCATCCTCCGGGGGGCCCGCAAAGCCGGGGTGCGGGTGCCCGACGACCTGGCCATCGTGGGCTACGACGACCTCCCCGAGGCCGCCTCGGCCCTGCCCCCCCTGACCACCGTCCACTACGACATCGAGCTCCGGGTCCGCGATGCCCTGCGGGCCCTGTTCGACCTGATCTACGAACGAATGGACGAGCGCACCATGCCCCAGGTCCGAACCTACCCCGTCCACCTGGTGGTGCGGGAGAGCACCTAGGAGCCCGGCATGGCCCGATCCACGCCCCCCACCCCTTCCCCAGATCCCGCCCTCCCCAGCCCATGGGAGGAACCGGAGGAACCGGACCGGGAGCGCCTCCGAGCCAAGGCCTGGGAGATCCACCGCCGTCTGCTGGAGGCCTACGGCGAGCCCGACTGGCGGCCCCACTACGAGCCGGTGGACGAACTGATCCTCACCATCCTCAGCGCGAACACCAACGACCGCAACAGCCTCCGGGCCTTCCAACAGCTCAAGGAGCGCTTCGACGGCGACTGGGACCGGGTGCGGACCGCGCCCCTGGAGGCGATCATGGAAGCCATCCGGGTCGCGGGGATGTACCGCCAGAAAGCCCCCCGCATCGTGGCCGCGCTGGAGAAGCTACGCCAGGAACAGGGCGGCTACACCCTGGAGGCCCTGCAGGACATGCCGGTGGAAGAGGCCCTGGCCTACCTGGAGAGCTTCCCCGGAGTGGGCCACAAGACCGCGAGCATCGTCCTGCTCTTCTGCTTCGGCCAGCCCACCTTCCCGGTGGACACCCACGTCCAGCGGGTCAGCCAACGGTTGGGCATGGTGCCGCCCAAGGCCTCCCCCCTGAAGGTCAAACAGACCTGGGAGGCCCTCCTTCCGCCGGAGACCTACTACCCCCTTCACCTGAACCTCATCCGCCACGGCCGGGAGGTGTGCAGGGCCCGGAATCCCCGGTGCGAGGCCTGCATCCTGCAGGACCTGTGTGACTACTACGCGCACCAGGGCGCCCCCTCCCCGGACGGGCGGTCCCCGGCCCCGGTGCCCTGACGGAAACGCCCCCCGGCCTGGCCGACGCCCGCCCCAGGGCCAGATGGCGCTGGCGCTCCACGCGAAGAGCCGCCCATCTAGGGCGGCTCGGAGAGCTCGAATTGGGCCCTGCTGGCCAGGGAGGCAGCCCGGCCCCCGGGGCTAGGACTGCTGGGCCGCGGCCTTGGCCTTGGCCAACATGCGCATCAGCCGACTCTTGCGTCGGGCCGCGTTGTTCCTGTGGATGATCCCCTTCCGCGCGGCCCTGTCCAACACCCGGACCGCGACCCGCACGGCCTCCTCCGCGGCCTGGAAGTCACCGGCCTGGATATGGGCCCGGGCCTTCTTGATCGCGGTTCGGGCCCAGCTCCGATAGACCCGGTTGCGCATCCGGCGTTTCTCGGCCTGTCGAGCACGTTTGGCAGCAGATCGGGTATTGGCCATGTCCTCTCCCGCTCCGTAGTGATCCGGCTCCGCTACGAGCCACTTGGCTCTGTCCCTGGAATGGGCCCTTCCCGTTGAAGACCCATCTCGGCACAGGAGAGTAGGATAACAGATCCGGGACGAATGGGCAAATCCCCGCGCCACCGGGGTGCATTGCAGAGCCATCCGGCCGGGGGCTGAAGCGCCGGCGCCCCGGGTCCCGCCTGCCCCCGTTGCCGGAGGCCCACCCTCCTGGCCGGGGACAGGATCACGGCCCCTGGAGCACCAGAGGCAGGTAGAGGGGCCTGGGCGGCGCGGGCGTGGGTGTGGGCTGTGGCGTCGGTGTCGGGCTCGGAGTCGGGGTCGGGGTCGGCGTGGGCGTGGTCTCCTGGATCCCCAGGAACCGGGCCACGTGGAGCAGGCCGCCCCCCAGATCGCCCATGTAGTCGGGATTGGTCGCCTCCAGGCCCTCGGCCGTGCTGCGGAGCTCCTGGGCCAGCCGGCGGGCCGGGATGGCGGGATCCTGCTCCCGCCGCAGGGCAGCCGCACCGCTCACGAACGCGGTGGCCATGGAGGTTCCACTCCAGCTGGCGTACCCGTAGCCCACCTGGCTGACCAGGGTGGATGTGATGCCCACCCCCGGCGCCGCCAGGTCCACCCAGGAGCCGTAGTTGGCGAAGTCCGCCTTCCGGTTGGCCGCGTCCACCGCGGTCACCGCAACGACGGCATCTCGATAGGCCGCGGGATACTGGGGGGCCTCGGTGGCCTGGTTGCCGGCCGCCGCCACCACGATGGCCCCCTGCTGGGCGGCCCAGGCCACGGCCTCCCGGAGCACCTGGGAGTCGAAGGGGCCGCCCAGGCTCAGGTTGATCACCTGGGCCCCCTGGTTCACCGCCCACTCCACCGCGTAGGCCACCACGAAGCTGTTGCCCCGGCCTTGGGGATCCAGGACCCGCACCGGCATCAACGTGCTGTCCGGAGCCATCCGGGCGATGATGCCGGCCACGTGGGTGCCGTGGCCCCAGCCGCCTCCACCGGGCTCGTCGTTGGGCACGGCATCGTCATCCACCATGTCCCATCCTGGAACCACCCGGCTCCGGAGCTCCGGATGGTCCAGGGCGATCCCGGTGTCCACCACGGCCACGGTCACCCCCTGCCCCCTGACGGCGGTGAGAGGATCGGGGAGGTGCACCTGTTGGAAGGCGGCCTGGTTCACGTAGCCGCTGCGGTCCTCTCCGCCCCATTCCCAGATGTCGTAGGGATCCCCTTCGGGGATGCCGCCCACGTAGTTCAGCTCGGCCCAGACCACCAGGTCCCTGTCCTGGGTGGTGAGGAGCTGGACCAGGTTCTCCTCGTCATCGTCGTCCTGGAGCGCGAACAGGTGGATGTTCGCGCTGGGGAGCAGGGACTGCAACAGGACCAGGTTGCGACGGCGGGCCAGTTCCCCCGGAGGGATGCCCTCCTTCAGGCGCACCACCACCTGGTTGGCCTCGTAGTCGTCCGGGCGAATGCGGCGGGCCAAGACGGTGCCGTCTGCCTGGCGGCTCCCCTCCACCTCCACCCACTGGCCCACCTCGGGCACCCCCTTCTTGAAGCGGGTGTTCCCGTCGGCCACCACGGTCTCCCGCTGGCTGGTCGACAGCCGGATAGACCAGGTGCCGATGCCGTCGACCCGGCTCGGGCGCGTCTCCACCCAGCCGTGGAACTCCACCTGGGATGGGTCGTCCTCCGACTCCTCCCGCTCGATCTCCCAGGCTTCCAGGACCTGCCCGGCTACCAGGATCCCCTTCGCCTCCACCCGCTCCTGGACCTCCGGCAGACCGTCCGGGAAACGGGTGGTCTCCGTGGCCTGGACCGTGTAGATCCCCGACGCGTTCGCGGCGCCACAGTCCGAGAGGGTCCCCTGGACCTGCCACGAGCCCATGCCCGTGGACGTGCCCGGGCTCGCCAGGACCGTGCCCTTGAGCTCACAGCCATCGCCGTCGGCCCGGGCAGGTCGACCCGGCCAGACCAGGACCCCCAGCAGGGCCACCACCCCGACCGCCGCGGTCAGGGCAGAAAGCCAGAAAGCCCAGGGAGTGCGTCCGGTGTCTCGTTGAATGCCCATGGTCTCCCTCGCCATCTCCTCTGTGGCTACTCAACGGCCATGAACGGTGCCCAGAGGTAGGGATGTTCCTCCCGCTGCACGGCCTGTTCCTGAGCCCAGCCCAGGGCCTGGGCCGTGGAACCGGTGCGCTGGAGTGCCCGATAGAAATCCTCGATCAGACGAACGGCGCTGTGGTCGTGGACGTTCCATAGCGTCACCACCAGGGAGCGGGCTCCGGCCCCCAGAAAGCCCCGGACCAGGCCGATGACCTCGTCGCCACCGTGGACCCGACCCGCGCCGCTCTCGCACGCGCTGAGCACCACCAGCCGGGCCTGGAGGGGCAGACGATAGAGCCGGCGCACGTCGATCCAGCCGTCGGCCAGCTTGAGCGCGGAGAAGAAGGGGTTGTCGGGACGGAAGAGACCGTGGGTGGCCAGGTGCAGGATATGGGCCCAGGAGCCGGCCTCCTGGAGGCCGGGTTCATCGGCCCGATCCCCCAGATAGAGACGGGCCTCCTGGAAAAGCGGTGCAGCCCGTTCCACCTCCATGCGGGCTCCGGGAATGGAGGGATCCTCCGGAGCCAGGCCGGCCCAGCGGAGGGTTCCCTTGGGCAGGAGGGGCTCCTCCAGACGAGCCAGGTGGACGGCCACCCCGGGACTGGGGGCGTAGCGACAGGTCATCCGCTCCATCAGGTACCGTTCCCCGTCCCACAGGGCATGGATGGGCAGCCGATGGAGCAGCCCATGGGGCACGATCCGGAGCCGGGGGGCCCACAGCCGATGGGCAAGGGGAGCCACCAGCCGCCGATACAGGGCCCCCAAGGTCTCCTGCACGCCGGCCAGGAGCCGGGCCCGATGGCGCTGGGCGTAGGCGGCTCCCACCTCCATCCGCCCCATCTGGAAACGCAGCTCCGTGGCCAGGTCGTCCAGCTCGGGCTCTCGGGCCAGGCCCCGCACCAGATAGGCCTCCTCCCGGGACACCACAAAGGCCAGGAGCTCCGGGCCCTGCCGATCCAAGGGAGAGGAGAGCCAGTAGTAGACCAGGGCCTGCTCGTCCGGGGCCAGGGCAGCCTGGAACTGGGCCAGCCCGATGGTCTGGACCTGGGCCTGGAGGGCATCCTGTTGCCAGGCCAGCCGGGCCAGGGCGGCCTCTCGGACGGCCACCTGGCGCTGTCGTTCCTCCCGCACCGCCGGATCGTCGACATCCAGGAGCTGGTTGTAGAGCCAGTGGAGCTCCCGACGCAGGGCGGACTCTCGGTCCGGGGCGCTGGCGGTGTCCCCGCTGGTGGCCGCGTGGAGGCGCTCCAGGAGGATCCGGGCCCGGGCCCGTTCGGCCACCCCGAAGAGCTCGGCCACCACGGGGCCGGTGAGCTCGTCCTGGGCAGGCCCTCGAGCCAATAGAGCGGCCGCCCACCCCCCGTAGTAGCTCTCCTTGTCGTCCAGATAGGCGGCCTTGGCCTCCTCCATGGGAAGCCGCACCCGGACCTGCTCCAGCAGCTCGGTGGCCCGGCGGAAGGCCTGGAGGGCCTGGGAGATCTGGCCAGCGGCCAGGGCCAGGCTGCCCTGGGCATGGACCAGGGCCATGGAGAGATGGGGCAGATGCAGCCCCTGTTGCCCCACCTGATCCATCAGGTGGGGGAGCGCCTCCTCGGCCCACTGACGGGCCCGGTCCACCTGGCCGCCGGCCAGATCGACCTGAAGGCGCAGGAGCGTGGCCTCCACCTGGAGGGCCAGGTCCCAACCTGGGATCTCCGCGGTGTGGGTTGGGACCTGGGCCAGGAGGGCTCGGGCCGCGTCCAGGTGTTCCCGCCGGAAGGCCAGGGTCGCCTGGGCCAGCCGCACCCGGTACTGCCAGTTGGGGTTCTCGATCTCCGCGAACAGGGCCTCGGCCCGGTCCAGGAGCTCCTGGGCGGTGTCCCAGCGGTGGTTGCGCAGGTGGACCAGGGCCAGGGTGTAGAGGCTCTGGCCCAGCTCGTAGGGTTGCCCGGCCTCCTGGAAGAGCTGGATGGCCCCCTGGAGCGCGTGGATGGCCTCCGGGATGAGGTTCAGGGCCAGGTAGACCTTGGCCTGTTCCAGCAGGAGCACATCGGCCTGTCGGGCCGGATCGCTGTCGTCCAGGAGTCCGTTGGCCTGAAGGATCTCGGCGGCCTGCTGGAAGGCCTCCAAGGCCTGGGTATAGTGGCCGATACGCAGATACAGGGTGCCCAGATTGGTCCAGGTACGACCCAGGTTGAGCCGATCGTCGCTCTCCCGGAGAACGGCCAGGGCATCCCGCAGGGCCTTCTCCGCGTCCAGGGGCCGGTCCAGGGCCATGAGGGCGTTGGCCTGGTTCACCGCCGCGTAGGCGACCTTGCGCCGCAGGGTCTCGGCCTGGGAGGGCGGCGCCGAGGCCAGGACGGTCCGGTAGATGGCCTCGGCCTGCCGGTAACATTCCAGGGCCTCCGCGTGGTGCTCCCGACGGCGGAGCAGGTTGGCCAGGTTGACCAGGGCCTGGGCCCGCAGAGGGGTGTTGGCCGGGAGTTCCTGGAGGGCCTGGCGGATGGTGTGTTCCGCCTCCGCGTAGCGACCCTGGAGGACCCACACCTGGGTCAGGCCCAGCGCGCTCCGGGCCAGGGATGCCCGATCCCCCGCGCGGCGCCACCAACGCTGGGCCTGGCGGATCTCCTTCTCGGCCTCCTCCAACAGGCCCGCGGCAAGGGCCAGGCGGGCCTGGGCATAGTGGATCCGGGCCAGGACCAGGGGCTTCTTGCCCACGTGCCGAGCCAGGGCCGAGGCCACGCTGAGCCACCGGGCAGCCCGCTCGGGGTCGGACTCCGCGCTCTCCAGAGCCTGGTCGGCCAGGCGCGCGGCAACCTGGGGATCCGCCAGGCCCAGGGTGTCCAGGAGGACAAGGGCCCGGTCGGTGTCCGGATGCTGGGCCAACTGTTCGAGGATCTCGGGCGTCAGCTCGGGCGCGTTCATGTGATGTGGATGGACTCTACCTCCAGCCAAGGTGCCAGCACGGCGCCCCGGGTGGGGGTCAGGGCCAGCCGATAGCGGCCGGGCCGGACGTCCCGGATCCGGAAGTAGCCGTCAGGACGAGAGAGGGTGACCGCGACGGGGCGGGAGGACTCCTGGGCTGGATAGGGAGATGGAGCCCCCTCTGGAATCGGGCGGAGCTCGACCCAGAAAGGCCCCTCGATCCCCAGGTCCTCGCCGAGGATAAGGGCCCCCTCCAGCCGACGGGTGTCGCCGGTGGGTTCCACGTAGAGCTCCAGATCGGCCTGGTCGCCGCTGAAGAGCAGGCGATAGCCCAGGCCCTCGGCAGCCCGTCGGACACCCAGGGCGGCCTGCTGTCGGCTGTCGAAGCCCAGGCCCAGGATCACCGCGCGCAGGGCCCGCTCCACCCGTTGCGCCAAGGAGGACCGGGGGATCTCCTGAAAGAGGCGGTAGTACCGGGCCAGGGCCTGGGCAGAGGGCCGGCTGCGCCGGGCCAGGGCCAGATCCTCGGCCAGGGCCGCGTACTGGGCGTACAGGGTTTGACAGGTCGGACAGCTCTCCAGATGGGCTTCCTCTGGGGGCAGCAGGGCCTGCTCGTCCAGATGGAGTTGGAGGAGGCGTTCGTCGCTCAGGTGGTCCATGGGATTCTGCGCTCCGTGGGACGGCCGGCGGCGGCTCTCGCCGGCCCGTGCCGGTGCATGCCCCTGGGGCTCAGGGCTCCCTGGCATGCGAGCTCCGGGCTCTCGATCTCTCTATCGTCCATCGCCACACACTCTTCACTTCCAAGGAGACAACGTCCACGGGCTTTGATACCTGGTCCCCGGATCTTCTGCCGCGGATCTCCGGGGTGCACGGGGCCCTCCGGCTCAGAGCAGCTCGTTCGGCTCCTCCACCTGTTCCTGGAGGAGCCGCCGCAGCTTGGCCAGACAGCGGTTCCGGGTAGGGCCGATACTGCCCACGGGGATGCCCAAGATCTGGCTGACATGTGCGTAGGAGGGCTCCCGGGCATCCAGGAAGAGGAGGGTCAGGAGCTCCTGGCAGCGGGGATCCAACTGGGCCATGGCCTGGTGGAGGGCCTCTTGGCGCGTCCAGGAGCGGAGCAGCTCGTCCACGGTGGGCACAGTGGCCGGAATGGCCAGCCCGTCCTGGGAGGCGCCCAGGTCGTCCTCGGCCCCCACGCTCTCCCGCCGATGTCGGGCCAGGGCGCGCCAGCTCAGGCGCCGGGCCGTGATCATCAACCAACTGGGCAGGGCCTGGGGATCCTGGAGACGGTCCAGATTGCGGGCCAGGGCCAGGAAGGTCTCCTGGGCCACGTCCTCCACCTCCATGGGGGGAAGGCCGTGGCGGGCGGGCACCGAGTGGACCAGGGCCGCGTAACGGTCCACCAGGGCCTGCCAGGCCTGTTGGTCGCCGGCCAGACAGCGGGAGACCAGCTCGGCGTCACTGGGTTGGGCGGGCGACCTCTTCGGGGGACGTCGATCCATGCAGGCGGCACCTTGAGCTGAGTTCAAACGTTTTGCTAATACTCGCCATATACGATATTAACTTCCTCGGTGTATAGTGGGAACGGTACAATGGATCGCGCATCCTGTCCAGCCAGGGCGGTCCTGGGAATGCTCCGGAGGTCCGGTGCCGGCAGAGCCCGGCCGCGGTATCCCAGGGCGGCACATCTGACGGCGTACTTTCAAGGCGGTATACCTTACAGACGCATGGACCGACCGCTCTGGATCTATTGCCTGGAATCCATGTTCAGTAATTCACGATTTTAGTAATTCACGATTTTAACCAAACGGAGGAATCGGCATCTGAGGATGCCGATTCCGCTACGAATTCGTGAACTGCTGATGTTCCATCGTCCACGAGCACTCATGGACCTGCCGAACCTCACGACAAGGAGATAGCAAGGAGGAGAACCCTATGGCCAAGATCCTCGGCATCGACCTGGGTACCACCAACAGCGTGATGGCGGTGATGGAGGCGGGCCAGCCCACGGTCATCCCCAATGCAGAGGGCAGCCGGACCACGCCATCGGTGGTGGCCTTCACCAAGACGGGCGAACGGCTGGTGGGCATCACGGCCAAGCGCCAGGCGGTGGTGAACCCAGAGAACACCATCTACTCCATCAAACGGCTGATGGGCCGGCGCTACGACGACCCGGAGACCCAGAAGACCAAGGAGATGGTGCCCTACGAGATCGTCCCGGGCCCGAACGACGACGCCCGGGTGCGGGTGCCCGTCACGGGCAAAGTGTACACGCCCCAGGAGATCAGCGCAATGATCCTGGGCAAGCTGAAGCGGGACGCGGAGGCCTACCTGGGCGAAGAGGTGAAGCAGGCGGTGATCACGGTGCCGGCCTACTTCAACGACAGCCAGCGCCAGGCCACCAAGGACGCGGGCCAGATCGCGGGCCTGGAGGTGCTGCGCATCATCAACGAGCCCACCGCGGCGGCCCTGGCCTACGGCCTGGACAAGAAGCAGGACGAGACCATCCTGGTCTTCGACCTGGGAGGCGGCACCTTCGACGTCTCCATCCTGGAGGTGGGGGAAGGCGTCATCGAGGTGAAGGCCACCAACGGCGACACCCACCTGGGCGGCGACGACTGGGATGAACGCATTGTCCAGTGGATGATCGACGAGTTCAAGAAGGAACAGGGGATCGACCTGAGCCAGGATCGGCAGGCCCTCCAGCGGCTGCGGGAGGCCGCGGAGAAGGCCAAGATCGAGCTCTCCTCGGTGATGCAGACAGAGATCAACCTGCCCTTCATCACCGCGGACAGCACCGGGCCCAAACACCTGCAGATGACCCTGACCCGGGCCAAGTTCGAACAGCTCACCGCAGATCTGGTGGAACGGTGCAAGGGGCCCTTCTTCGCCGCCCTGAAGGACGCGGGCCTGGAGGCCCAGGACCTGGACGAGGTGGTGCTGGTGGGTGGCTCCACCCGGATGCCCATGATCCAGGACCTGGTGCGGGAGCTCACGGGCAAGGAGCCCCACAAGGGCGTCAACCCGGACGAGGTGGTGGCCATCGGCGCCGCCATCCAGGCAGGGGTCCTGGGCGGCGAGGTGAAGGACATCCTGCTGCTGGACGTGACGCCCCTGAGCCTGGGCCTGGAGACCCTGGGTGGGGTGATGACGGTGCTCATCCCCCGCAACACCACCATTCCCACCCGCAAGACGGAGATCTTCACCACCGCCGAGGACAACCAGACCGCGGTGGACATCCACGTCCTGCAGGGCGAACGGCCCATGGCCCGAGACAACAAGACCCTGGCCCGGTTCCGCCTGGAGGGCATCCCCCCGGCCCCCCGGGGCGTGCCCCAGATCGAGGTCACCTTTGACATCGACGCGAACGGCATCCTGCACGTGACGGCCAAGGACAAGGCCACAGGCAAGGAGCAGAAGGTGACCGTCACCGCGACCACCAACCTCTCCAAGGAGGAGGTGGAACGGCTCATCCAGGAGGCCAAGGCCCACGAGGCCGAGGACCGACGCCGTCGAGAGCTGGTGGAGGCCCGGAACCAGGCGGACAGCCTGATCTACGCCACGGAGAAGTCCCTCCAGGAGCTGGGCGACCAGGTGCCGGCGGCCGATCGGGAACGGGTGGAGCAGCTCATCCGGGAGCTGCGGGAGGCCATGGAAGGCGAGGAGATCCAGCGGATCCGAAGCCTGACGGAACAGCTCCAACAGGCCAGCCACGCCCTGGCCCAGCAGCTCTACCAGGCCCAGCAGGCCCCGGGCAGCGACGGAGGCCCCACCGGAGAGGGAGGCCCGGAGCCCAAGGCCGACGGCGAAGAGGACGTGGTGGAGGGCGAGTACCGCCAGGTATAGCCACGTCCTCCCTTCCACGAACCCCGCAACAACAGAGGCCGGAGGTGGGAAGCCCCCTCCGGCCTCTCTCCTTTGCCCCCTGTGAAGGTTACATAATTCGAAACTTACAAAATTGCTTGACGTCCTCCAGAGTGCCTGTTATAATCTGGAAGCATGCCGGTGAGGGGCCTGGCCACACCGGCATGCCAGGCGATGGGAAGGTCTCCACACCGCACAGATCACCCTCCGTAGCGCAGGCCGTCATCTGTCGAACAGGGGCCTTTCCGCCTGTTTTATCAGCTCCAGGGGGCCGGACAGCGAACCACCTTTCAGGGCGGTAGTGACCATGGCGGAAGCAGATCGGTACCACGAGAACGACTTCGCGCAGGACGATTTCGAACGGTTCCATGAACAGGGGGAGGCGGAGGAAGGCAGCGCAGAGGACAGGGCCCTGTTCGAGCAGTACCTGGCCGAGGAAGAGGAGATCGGGATGCCCGAGCGCGGAGAACTGCGGGAGGGCATCATCGTCGAGGTACGCCCCAACGAACTCCTGGTCAACATCGGTGCCAAGCGGGATGGCATCGTGCCCCAGTCGGACCTGACCCGCCTGGACAAGGAATTCGTGGCCTCCCTGAAGGAAGGGGCCACCGTGCCCGTGGTGGTCAGCAAGCTGACCGCGGATGAGGGGATGCTGGTCCTCAGCATCGCGGACGCCCTCCAGCAGAAGGACTGGCAGCGGGCCGAGGAGATGCTGGCCAGCGGCGAGATCGGAACCTACCCGGTCATCGGCTACAACAAAGGCGGCCTCCTGGTCCGCTTCGGCCATCTCCGGGGCTTCATCCCGGCCTCCCATGTGGTGGGCCTGCCCCGCAACCTGAGCGAAGAGGAACGCAACCGGCGACTGGAGGCCCTCATCGGCCAGGTCATTCCGGCCAAGGTCATCGAAGTGGACCGTCGCCGCCGACGGCTGGTCCTCTCCCAGCGGCTGGCCGAACGGGAGTACCGGGCCCAACGCAAGGCAGAGCTCTTCGAGCGCCTGCGTCCAGGCGACATCATCACCGGTGTGGTCCGCAGCCTGCGGCCCTTCGGCGCCTTTGTGGACATCGGCGGCGCCGACGGCCTGCTCCACGTGAGCGAGATCGGATGGACCCCGGTGAGCCACCCCCGAGACGTGCTCCAGGTGGGCCAGGAGATCCAGGTGGAGATCCTCCGCATGGACCCGGAGCGCCAGCGCATCGCCCTGAGCCGCAAACGCCTGCTGCCCAACCCCTGGGAGAGCATCGAGGAACGCTACCAGCCCGGCCAGACCATCCTGGTCACCATCACCCGGGTGGTGGACTTCGGCGCCTTTGCCCAGCTGGAGCCCGGGGTGGAGGGGCTCATCCACGTGAGCGAGCTGGCGGACATCGACGTGGCCGAACCCCTCAAGACCGTGGAGCCCGGAGACCGGGTGCCGGTGAAGATCCTGCGGGTGGACTCCAGGCGGCAACGGATCGGGCTCAGCCGGCGCCAGGCCGATCCCGTGGTCGGGCAGCGTCTGCTGGAGGAGGAAGCCCAGCGGGCACAGAAGCCCCTGGAACCTGCGGAATCCCCCCCACCCCCGGCCGCGGCGGAGGGATCCTCCCCGCCCCCGGAGCCCCCCTCCGCTCCGGAAGCCCAGGAAGGCCCGGACGAACCCGAGCCCCCAGAGACCCCGGAGACGGACGAGGCCGTGACCTCACCCGTGGCCGGGACCGAGACCATGCCCAAGGCGGAGGAGGCCATGGCCCCAGACCCGGAGACAGAGAACGCCTCCTCCGAGGACACCTCGACCATGGCCGAGGTGTCGCCGGCTCCCCTCTCCATGGAGGTGGAACAGGGCGGGTCCAGCGACGAGTCGGAGTGAACACCGGGCCCCGGATGATTTGCCCTTTGCTCGCTCCTCCTCTATAATTCTGATTTTGTCAGGCGCGACGCCGACGGAAACAACCCGGGACGTGTCGGTGGAGACACACCCAGGCTGGATCCGCCTCCGCCTTTGGCCGGTGGAACAGCCGACGGCGACAGCGCCTGAACACCGCGCGAGAAAGGGGGTGAGATTGAGATGAGCGTGGAACTCCGGCCGGGCGAGTCCCAGGAAAGCCTCTTGCGACGGTTCCGCAAGGCCGTGTCCGAGGCCCGGATCCTGCCCTTGGTGCGCCAGAAGCGGTGGTTCACACCCAAGAGCGAGATCCGCCGCATCAAGCGCCAGAAGGCCATCCGCAAGGCGCGCCGCAACGCCGCCCGGGCCGCTCGGCAGCGATACCTATGAACATGAAGAAAAGACCAGCCCCGAAACGGAACCGTATGGCCGAGGAAACCATCGAAGTCGACGGCACAGTGATCGAGGCCCTGCCCAATGCCACCTTCAAGGTCAAGCTGGACAACGGCCACGAGGTGCTGGCATACCTCTCGGGCAAGATGCGGAAGTACTACATCCGAGTCTACCTGGGCGACCGGGTGCGGGTGGAGCTGAGCCCCTACGACCTGACCCGAGGCCGGATCACCTATCGATACAAGAAATGAGCCGTCCAGGGGCGGCCATGCCCCTTCCCCGGCTTGGAAAGACCCCTCAGCGCACCACAGGGCGGATCGAGTCCGCCCTGTGTGCATTGGATGGCCTGGGGGGCCGGAGGTCCCCCACCTCGAAGGGGGCCCTCAGTCGTCGTCGGACACGAAGACGCTGAGGACGAAGCTGATCAGGCCGATGAGCAGGCTGCCCACCAGGGCCGGGAGAAAGCCGTCCACATGGAACCGGGGGCCGGCCAGCCAGGCCGTCAGCATCAGCATGAGGGCATTCACCACAAAGGTGAACAGGCCCAGGGTGACGATGTAGAACGGACAGGTGACCAGCTTCACGATGGGCTTGATCACCGCGTTCACCGCGCCGAAGATGAAGGCCACCAGGAGCAAGGCCCCGATGTCCACGCCTCCCCCTTCGCCCAGACGAATGCCCGGCACCACGTTCGCGGCCACCCAGAGGGCCACGGCGTTGATCAGGAGACGGACGACGAAGCGCATAGACCTCCCCTTTCCGAGGAAGAAGGACGGTTGGAGAACGGCCGGAGGGAAGCGGGCGTCGTCGAGGGGCGGCTCAGGAGAGGGAACACTCCATGGTGAGCAGGGTATGGACGTTCTGGAACCCCCACGCCTCCAGGGCCCGGATGGCCTCTTCCTGGCGGATGCTCAACCGGGCCTCCACAGGCCAGCGGGGATAGCCCTGGAGGGCCGCCAGGCCCCACCGGACAAGCGGCTCCTCGTACCGTTCGGCCAATCCAGGCCAGGTCCATAGCTGCAGGCGGTGTTCCCCGGGCCAACCCCGGGCCCGGAGAACCAGGGCAGCCTGGAAGCGGCCCTGGGCATCCCGGAGCGCCATGCGCAGCACCTGTTCTCGCCCCACAATACGGTTCAACCACTCTCCGAGTCGCGCCTCGAGGGTGGGCGGCACATGCTCGCGCGGGGCCCCGGAGCCTGCCAGGATCCGAGGGGGATCCTGGCTGCGGATGAGCTCGTGGAGACGATGGCCTTCGGCGGGCGAGAAGGGCGCCAGGCCGGGGATCGGGGGCGCGGACACCTGGCCCGGCACCCGAGATATGCGCAGCCGGGCCGTGCCGCCCACCACCTGGAAGCCCAGCCGTTCGTAGAGGCCCCGTGCGATCGCGTTGTCGGCCCGCACCTGGAGCAGGGCCCAGCGTCCCCCCATCTCGCGGATGTAGTGGAGGGCGTGCTCCATGAGGGCGCGGGCAATGCCACGCCCCCGGAAGGACGGCTCCACGGCGACGTTGGCGATCTGCCATCGCGTGCCCGGCTCGTTGAGCCGCTGGACCGTGACGTTGCCCACCACCCGGCCCTCCTCCACCCACACGAACCCCCCGAAGACGCCCCGGAAGTCCGCGGTGGTGGTCCGGTTCAGCAGGCGGATGAGCCCGCCCATGTAGCCCAGGAGCCGGAGCTCGCGCAGGGCCGCCTTCCCCTGGGCGTCCAGGTCGTTGGCGAAGGCCTCCGCGATGAGGCGGGCTACCGGGCGGAGATCGCGCCCCAGCTCAAAGGGGCGGATGCCGTGCTGGACGGCGCCCGGGGTGGGTTGGGTGGCTGCGCGCATGGCCGCCATGGCCCCTAGCTCCTGTGGAAAGGGCCCGGCGACACCGGAGGCCGACGCTGCCGGGCCCCCTGGTCTCACTGGGCCACCCGCACGAGAGCCGGGCGAATGACCTTGCCCTTGTACTCGTACCCGGCCCGAACCGTCTGGATGATCTGGCCGCTCTCCACACCCTCCGCGGGCTCGTGGCTGATGGCATCGTGCCGATAGGGATCGAAAGCGCCCTGGCTCTCCAGCCGACGCAGGCCCTCCTCCTCCAACACGCGGACCAGGTTGTGGTAGATCTGGTGAAAGCCCTCGATCCAGGCGGCCTCCTGGTCCCTCAACGTCGCGGGCACGTTCTCGAAGGCCCGCTGGAAATCGTCCAAAACGGGCAACAGCTTCACGATCAACCCCTCAGCAGCCCGTTCGATGCTCTCCTGCAGCATGACCTCCTGGCGCTTGCGGACGTTCTGGGATTCCGCGGCCAGCCGCTGGAGCCGGTCCTTGTACTCCTCCACCAGGGCCCTGGCATCGGCCAGCTCGGCCTCCAGCCGGGAGATCTCCTCCTGGAGCGTCGCGGGCTCCTTGGGAAGGGGCAGGTCGTCCGAGCCCGCCTCCCCGGGCGCGGACGTCTCGGTGGCCTGGGCCTCGGGCTCGGGCAGGTCCACGGTCTTGAGTTCCTTCTCCTGCTCGCTCATGGTCGTCTCACCTCGATTCACCTCAGTCCGAAACAGGTACCCCGTGGGACACGGCTACGGGAGTGGCCGGTTGGAGGGGAACCCATATAGCTGTCCCATCAGATCGCTCATCAGGGCCGAGACGAAGCGCACCGCGCCGATGGTCCGGCCGTAGGGCATCCGGGTGGGGCCGATGACCCCCAGCAGACCGGTGACCTTGTTCCCTACGCCGTACCGCCCCAGGACCAGGCTGAGGTCCTGGAGCTGGACGAAACGGCCGTCGCCGGCGATGAGCACCTGGACATCCTGGACCGTGATCAGGCTGCCCAGGATCTCCTCCAACAGAGGGCGCTGTTCCAGGACCTGGACGATGCGACGGGCGCTTTCCCCCTCGGCGAACTCCGGTGTCTCCAGCACCTGGGCCAGGCCATAGCGGTAGATCCGATCGCTCAGGTGGCTGTCCTCCCGCTCCATGATCTCTGCGGCCAACAGGGCCACCTGCTGGGCCAGGGCGGAGAGGGGGCCGGTCCGGGCTCGCACCGCCTCCGCATCGGCCTGGGCCAGGTGTTCGTTCAGCTCGTTGCTGATCCGGCTCAGCTCCGTCTGCTCCAAGGGCCGATCCAGGGTCAGGATCTGCTGCTTGACGGTGCCTGCCTCCAGGACCAGGACCATCAAGACCACGGCGTCCCGGATGGCCACCAGCTCCACGTGCTTGAAGTGGCTGCGGCGGGCCTGGGGCAGGGTGGCCAGGGCCGCGGCCCGGGAGATCTCGGCCAACACCGTGGTGGTGATCCGGAGCCACTGGTCGATCTCCTGGCGGCTGGCCTCGAACCGGCGCCGAATGGCCTGTTTCTCCGCAGGCGAGAGCTCCGGGGTCTCCAGCAGATGGGCCACATAGTAACGGTACCCGGTGTCGGTGGGCACCCGACCCGCGCTGGTGTGGGGCTGGGCCAACAGGCCCAGCCGCTCCAGAGCGGCCAGCTCGTTGCGTACCGTGGCCGGGCTCACGCCCAGGTGATACTTCTCCGCGATGGTCCGGCTGCCCACAGGCTGGGCGGTGTCCACGTACTCCTGGACAACAATACGCAGGATCTTCTTCTGGCGTTCCGTGAGCGCGTAGGTCTCGGCCATGGTCTCGTCCAGCGCCTTGCCGTGGACGCAGGCACACAGGGGATTAGCACTCCCATCCCTTGAGTGCTAATCCCCTGCCATTGTAGCAACCCCGTCTGCAGGCTGTCAAGGAACAGAGATGGGATGTTCGTTGGCCTTCAGCCTCAGTATGCGTTGTGGTTCTTGCCCAGGAGGGTCTGCACCACCGTACGGATGAGGATCTTGATATCCAGGGCCAGGGACCAGTTCTCGATGTACCAGAGGTCGTACTTGGTGCGCTCCGCGATGGAGGTGTCGCCCCGCAGGCCGTTGATCTGGGCCCATCCGGTCATGCCGGCCTTCTCCCGATGGCGATCCATGTAGCGGGGGATCTGCTGGCGGAACTGCTCCACGTAGACCGGACGCTCGGGGCGGGGCCCCACCAGGCTCATGTCGCCCATCAGGACGTTGATCAGCTGGGGCAGTTCGTCGATGTTGAACCGCCGCATGAACGCGCCCAGCCGGGTACGTCGGGGATCGTCCGGCCGGGTCCATCCGGGGCCGCTGGCCTCCGCGTCCTGGCGCATGGAGCGGAACTTGAGCATGCGGAAGGGCTTGGCATCCAGCCCCATCCGCTCCTGGGAGTAGAAGACCGGCCCTGGGCTGTCCAGCTTGATGAGCAGCGCGATGAGCAACATGAAGGGGCTCAGCACCACCAGCCCCACCGCGCTGACCACGATGTCCATGCCCCGTTTCAGCGCCAGGCGCCAGCCCTGGAGCGCGATGTCCCGGACGGTGAGGAGGGGGAGCCCGCCCAGGTCGCCGATGGTGACCTCGCTGGCCATGATCTGGAAGACATCCGGGAAGACCCGGATGCCCACCTTCTCCCGTTCGCACAGGCTGATGATGCCCACGATCTCCTGGTGGCTGCTCTCGGGCATGCCGATGATGACCTCGTCCACCCCGTGCTCGTCGATGAGCCGGGGAATGTCGGCAAAGGAACCCAGCACGGGAACGCCCAGGACACTGCGGACACCGCTGTTGTCCACCACCCCCACGATCTGGAAGCCCAGTTCCGGGGTGTGGAGGATCTTCTGCAGGATCAGGCGGGCCGCCTCCCCGCTGCCCACCAGGAGGACCCGGTCATCGCCGATGCCCCGGGCCTGGGCCCGCCACTGGATCTGGGCATGGACGGCCCGCCCCAGGGCCAGGAACCCCATGGTGAAGAGCCAGGCGTAGGCCACCAGGCTCCGGTGGTAGACGAAATCCCGCAGGAAAAGGCTGACCAGGGCCACGGTGAGCAGGAGGCTCAGGGTGGTCAGGCCCACGACGCGGTAGGTCTCGTCCAAGTGGGTCACGGGCCGGCGGCGTTGGTACATCCGTTGGATGAAGAAGGTGCCCAACAGGAGGCCCGTGTGGAGCCCGGGCAGGGGGAGGAATTCCCGGAAGGGCCCGATGATCACGTCGGGGTCCAGGGCCAGGAGCAGGTAGGCCAGGTAGAAGCCCAGCCACACACTGGCCACATCCACGGCCACCAGGGCCAGGATGAAGAGGAGCTGCGGCCGTTTCAGGAGCCCTGGACGCGTGGACCGGCGCACCTTGTACTCGTCGATGGGGCTGGTGATGGCGCCGGATTGCATGAGTTCCATGGTCACGGACGGCTGGGCAGACGGTGGGACGGCAACGGCTTCGAGGCCGGCCGACGTCCATGCCACATGAGGGTGGCCAGCTCCAGCCCCCCCTTCAAGGCGATGCCGAGCAGGATCAGCTTGTCCAGGAGCCAGGGAGTGGTGGCCTGGTAGTGCTTCCGGTAGAAGATCCACATGGCCTGGTAGAAGGCCCGACGGGCCCTGGGGCTGCGCCGGCTGGCCGCCTCCTTGACGTGGGTGATCTCCACCTGGCCGTTGTACCAGACCTCCCAGCCTGCCTCCTTGATCCGTTTGGCCCAGTCCAGATCCTCGCCGTACATGAAGTAGCTCTCGTCCAACAGGCCCACCTGGAGGATGGCCTCCCGACGGACCTGCATGTACGCACCCACCACCGCGTCCACCGGGTGGACCGCGTCCTCGGGCAGATATTCCAGGTTGTACGCGTTGAAGTAGGGGCTCCGGGGAAAGAGGCGGCTGAGGCCCACCATCCGGAAGAAGCTCACCCGGGGGGTGGGAAAGCTGCGTCGACAGGCCCGATCCATGCTGCCGTCGGGCCGCCGGACCCGGGGGCCGGCCATCCCCACCCGAGGACGGCCATCCATGAACCGGATCATGGCCCCGAAGACGGTGGACGGCACCCGGGTGTCGGGGTTCAGGAGCAACACGTAACGGGGAAGATGGGCCGTGGTGGGGGCACCGTCCCGAAAGCCCAGGGCCCGCAAGGCCAGGTTGTTGCCCGCGCTGTAGCCCCGGTTCTCGGGGCTGCGGATCAGGCCGGCCTGGGGAAACCCATCCTGCACCAGCTCCGGGCTGCCGTCGGTGCTCGCGTTGTCCACCACACAGACCGTATAGCTGAACGCCCCCTCCGCGGCAAAGACCGAGTCCAGGCAGTCTGCCAACAGATCCCGGGTGTTGTAGTTCAAGATCAGCACGGCCAGATCCAGCCCGGGGAGCGTCTCGGTGGAATGGGGCCGGCGGTCCGGATCGCCGTGGGCGATGGCAAGCCACTCGTTCCAGGGGATGTACAGAGGCTGGATCATGGTACGCGCCTTGGCCGTCCGCACGCGATCTCGGGCACCTGCCCGGCACACATCCTGTGGACCCCGGGCCAGGGGGCTTCACCCCGTGTTGCACACCTGTGCATTGTAGCACGCCGGCCAGTGTCTGGTCAAAGGAATCGGAGGATCCGGAAACCCGACCAGGTGGATTGTCGCCCCTCCAGGGGCCTGTGCTATGATGGATCCCCCGCGGCCCCCCGAGCTCGCGGACTGGCCGTGGCCGTCGTCGGGACCTCCATGGGAGCGTGTTCGAGATCCATGTCCCCGCTGTCTCCTGTCTTCGACATCCCTCCCTCCACCTGGGATGCCTTTGTGGCCCAGCATCCCCGTGCCCACATCCTCCAGAGCCATGGCTGGGGCGTGTTGAAGTCCCGGTTCGGGTGGCGCAGCCACACCGTGGGCCTGGCCGATGACAGCGGCCTGCGGGCCGGCGCCCTGGTGCTGCTGCGCTCGCTGCCAGGCCTCACCCTGGCCTACGTGCCCAAAGGCCCCCTGACCGACTGGCACGATCGGGCGTTGACCCAGGCCCTGTTGGAGGCCATCGGCCATCTGGCCCGAGCATCCGGCGCCGCGTTCCTCCAGATCGAGCCGGAACTGCGGGACACGGCCGAGCACCGGAGGCTGCTGGCAGGCTACGGCTTCCAACCCAGCCCCCACACGATCCAGCCCCGGACCACTCTCCATCTGGAGCTGCAGGGAGACGAGGCCGCGCTGCTGGCCCGCATGAAGGGAAAGTGGCGTTACAACATCCGCCTGGCCCAACGGCGGGGAGTGACCGTGCGGCCCATGACGGCCCAGGACCTCCCCACGTTCCAGGCCCTGATGGAGGAGACCGGCGCCCGAGACGGGTTCCCGGTCCACAGCCCAGAGTACTACCGCCTGGCCTTTCACCTGTTCGTGCCCCAACAGGGGATCTTCCTCCTGGCCGAACACCAGGGGACACCCCTGGCCGCCATCGCGGTGCTCCACCTGGGCACGACGGCCTGGTACCTCTGGGGCGCGAGCGGGAACCGGGAACGCCGACGCATGCCCAACCATCTGCTCCAGTGGGAGGCCATGCGCTGGGCCCGGGCCCGGGGCGCACAGGTCTACGACCTGTGGGGCATCCCCGATCCTCTGGGCCAACTGGCCCGGCCCCTGGGGCTGGAGGCCGGTGAGCCGGTGGCCGTGGCCCGGCTGCCGGTGGACCTGGCCCGGCTGCCCCAGGGCGATCTCTGGGGAGTCTACCGGTTCAAACAGGGATTCGGCGGCCACGTGGTGCGCACGGTGGGCGCCTGGGAACAGCCCTACCGCCCCCTCCGACATCGGCTGTACCGCCTGGCATGGCAGGCACGTCCCCACGCGCTCCAGGCCGTGGCCCGGCTGCGGTCCCACCTTCGAGCCCCGACAGACCCGGCCCACATCCGAGGCCAGCAGGGCCACCCCTCCGGGGGCCGGAAGCTCCACCCGGCGACCACGGCCACCACCTGGCACGAGGCCTTGGCCCAGCTCCCCGAGCCCCACGTGCTCCAGAGCTGGGAGTGGGGAGCGGTCAAGGCCCAGGCAGGGTGGTCGGCGGAACGTTGGGTGCTCCAGGAGACCCATGGCGTGCCCATGGCCGCGTTCCAGCTCCTGTGGCGCCAGCCCCTGGGACGGGTGCCCCTGCGGATCGCATACGTGCCCAAAGGGCCGGTGGTGGACTGGTCAAACCCCGATCACGTCACGGCCGTGCTGGCGGCCATCGAACAGCGAACCCGGGCCCTGGGAGCCCTTTTCGTCAAGATCGATCCCGATGTGGAGGAGGACACCGTGCCGGGGCAGGCCCTGGTGGCCGTGCTTCAGGAACGGGGCTGGCTCCCGAGCCCCGAGGCCATCCAGTTCCGGAACACCGGGATCACCGAGCTCCACGGAACCGAGGAGACGCTGTTGGCGGCCATGAAGCCCAAATGGCGCTACAACATCCGCCTGGCCGCACGCCGGGGGATCCGGGTCCGGCAGGGAGGCCTCCAGGACCTGGAGGCCTTCTACCGGCTCTACCAGGAGACCGGCCGCCGGGATGGGTTCCTGGTACGCCCCCTGGCCTACTACCAGGCGGTATGGCGCACCTTCCTGGCCGCCCAGGAGGACCCGAACACGCCCGCGGGCGGTGCCCTGTTGCTGGCCGAGCACCCACAGGAGTCGGCACCGGTGGCCGGGATCTTCCTCCTGCGTTTCCGGGATCGGGTCTGGTACTTCTACGGGGCCAGCAGCCGACGACGCCGGCGAGACATGCCGAACCACCGCCTCCAGTGGGAGGCCCTGCGCTGGGCCAAGGCCCAGGGCGCCCGGATCTACGACTGGTGGGGCGCGCCCACCTGCGTGGACGATCCCGAGGATCCCCTCCAGGGCGTGTGGCGCTTCAAACAGGGGTTCGGCGCCCGGCTGCGCGTCCACATCGGGCCCTGGGACTGGTCTCCCTGGCCCAAGGTGGCCTGGCGTCTGTACCACGGGGCCATGCCCTGGCTGCGCCGTCTCCTGCGGGCCGGGTGGACCGGCTAGCGTTCCGGGACGCTGCCCACCCTCGTCCCCGAGCAGAACCCCTCCAACACCGCGCCATCGGGCAGCCGTAGCGGCTCGGGTCCCGCATGGACGATGTGTACATCTCCCCGCAGGACGATCGCCTGGCCGAAGTAGACATCCCCCTCCACCACCAGGCTGCGACACCACACCATGGAGGGGGCTCCGTGGGAGAAGCGGGCCTGAAACTCCCGGAATAACCGATAGTGGCCCTCGTCCAGCCGGACCAACGGGTCGCCCAGGGGTGGGTCCAGGGTTTCTCGACGAGGATCCAGGACCACCCGATAGTCCGGGGTCAACACGTACGCGTCGGACCACAGGGCCAGCAGGTCGTCGGTGCGTTTCACCGGCCGGAAACGACGTCGAGGTACCTCCAGGGCCTGGGCACCGGGGAAGAGGCCCACGGCATGGCCCATGGCCGTCTCCAGTTGGTAGACCTGTGGGGTATTCGGCCGGGTGGGGTCCACGGGCTTCTGGTTCCGGATCAGGGGAAGCGGCAGGATGCCCTCGTGGGCTTCCAGGAGCCGGGCCAAGCTGGGCAGGTGGACCCACAGGTTGTTCGTGTTGAAGTAGCGATAGCGCTGGATGTCCTGGAACCGCTCCTGCTCCTCGGGAGGGCACTGGGCGATCTCCCGGAGGAGCAGGGAGCCGTCGGCGCGGCGGGCCAGGTGGCCTCCCTTGCGGTCCGCGGGGGTTCGCCGGGTGGCCTCCATCAGGAAGGGGATCTCCTTCTCGGCCATGTAGCCCAGGATCTCCATGTCCACAGTGGCACACAGGTTGTCGATATTACTGACAAAGGCATATTCGTAGCCCGCGTCCAGCATCTGCTGGAGCATGCCCGAGGTATAGAGGGCCAGGTAGATGTCGCCGTGTCCGGGGGGAGCCCACGCCTTCTCCGGATCCTCGGGCCATTCCACGGGGGTGAGATCTCGGGCCCAGATCTTGGGCACCCGATGCTGGAGGAAGTCCAGGGGCAGGTCCGCGACCAGTTCGGGGTAGGCGGCCAGGGCCTCCAACGTGGCCCCACGGGTGTGGAAGCTGTCCATGAAGACCAGGGGCAGCCGCACGTTCCAGTGGCGTCGCAGGGCCAGGATCTGGCGTACGGCGATGTCCAGGAAGGAGAGGCCCTGCTTCACCGGGATGAGGGACTTGGGGCCGGCCATGCCCATGCTGGTGCCCAGGCCGCCGTTGAGCTTGATCACCACCAGCCGCCCCAGGGCCTCCTCGCCGGCGGAAGCGTAGCTCTTCTCCAGGGCCTCCAGGCAGGGCAGGTGGTCCAGGGGAAGGGCCTGGCTCTCGGGGATGTAGCCGGTCTCTCCCTGCAGCAACTGGGTGTACTGGCGCCGGAAGCTCTCGATGACCCGCGAGGGGATGCCGGCCGCCTGCATACGGTCCTGGAAGGGGGCAAAGCGGCGCGGGGCCCGTTCCACGTCATTGGATGGAGCTGGGGACGTCATCGGCCACCTCCGATGGGCTCTGACAGATGGGATCAGGGGCTCAGGGTGGATCCGCCCCAATTCGATGATCTTCGGGAAGCCCGCCGAGGCCCACTCTGGCATAATCATCGGTGATCTCGGGGCTGGGCGGCGGACAGGGGCCCGCTCTGTGCAGGGTGAAAGCGCGAGCGGCCCGGATCGCTGTACCTTACCCCGTTTCGCCCGAACGGCCAAATCCGGCAGACCCGGCCCCCTGGGGATCCCCCGACCCGGAGCCGGTATAACCACGAGTATAGCCACGATGATGCACGGGGAAAGACAGCGATGATGCCTATCCTATGGAGCGGATGGAGCCGGGGATCCGGACATGATGGCCCAGATTCCTCCGAACCCTCCTCCCACCTCGCTCTGGAGGAGGTGGAGACAGGGGTTCGGGCCCACATCCTGCCCTCGGCCCTGTTGGAAGCGGTGCCCGACCAGATCTTCCTGTGGGATGCCCAGGGCCGTTGTCTGGAATGTCGGGCCGATTGGCAGGGCAGGCTGCCCCAGCCCCCGGAAGAACTGGTGCATGCCCCCCTGGAGGCTATCTTCCCAGAGCCGGCCTCGTGGAAGCTGCGCCGAGCCCTGGAACGGGCCCTGGCCACGGGCGAACGCCAGGTGATCCAGTACCAGATGGGGCAGAACGATGGCCACACCCAGGTCTACGAGGGCCACCTGGTGGCCTACTCGGAGGAGATCGTCATCCTGGTGGCCAAGGACATCACCGAACAGCACCGGGTCCAGGAACGCCTGGCCCTGCAGCACAGCTACCTGCGGCACGTGCTGGACACGGTCCCCCACCCGATCTTCATCAAGGACCCGGAGGGGCGCTACCGTTTCGCCAACCAGGCGCTGGCCGAGCTCTACGGCCTGCGACCGGGCCAGATCATCGGCAAGCGGGACGAGGATCTCCGCTTCTCCCCCGCGGATGCGGCCCGCTACCGAGAGGCGGACCGCCGGGTGTTGGAGACCGGGCAAGAGGTGACCATGGAGGCGGACCCGGCCACGGACCCAGAGGGAAATCGCCGCTGGTTCTACGCCATCAAACGCCCCATCTACTCCAGCCTGGACGGCCAACAGGAGGTCCTCACCGTGGCCATCGAGGTGACCCAGCGGGTGGAGACCGAGCAGCGGCTGAACCTGCTGGCCACCGCGCTGGACGCCGCGGCCAATGCCATCGTGATCACGGATCGAAAGGGGACCATCCAGTGGGTGAACCCGGCCTTCCAGGACCTGACCGGGTACACCCCCCAGGAGGCCGTGGGCCAGAACCCCCGGATCCTCCGTTCCGGCGTCCACTCCAGGCCCTTCTACCGAAAGCTCTGGTCCACCATCGCGTCCGGCAGGGTCTGGCGCGGGGAGATCATCAACCGCCGCAAGGACGGCGAACTCTACATCGAGGAGATGACCATCACGCCGGTGACCGACGAGCGGGGAAAGGTCACCCATTTCATCGCGGTCAAGCAGGACGTCACGGAACGCCGCCGGGCCGCGGAACGGATGGCCCAACAGGCCCGGGAGCTGGCCACCCAGGTCGCAGTGGCCCGGGCCCTCCAGGCCGCGGAGGACCTGGAGGGCCTGCTCCAGGAGGTGGTCGGGGCCATGGCGGGCGACCGGGTGCTCCCGTTCCAGCCCCGGGCACTTCTCTACCTGGAGCCCCATGGGGGCTCGCCCTCCCCTGAGGGTGACCCGGGCCAGCGCCATCTGGCCGCCTGGGCCGGCTCCTTCTCGGCCGCTTTCCTGGCCGCGCGGGGCCAGGCCCCCCCGGTCAACCGGATCCACGCGGAGCTCGCGTGCACCGACTCCCTCTGCCTCCTCGCAGGGGCCGACGAGATGCACACCCACGGCCACCTGACCGTCCCCCTCCAGGCCGGCGGCGCCTTCCTGGGCCACCTGGTCCTCTTCGTGGACGACATGATCGCCTGGGACATCCGGCTCACCCGGCTGTTCGAGGTCCTGGGCAACCAGATCGGACTGGCCGTGGACCGGATCCAACGGGCCGAGGAGCTGCGCCAGGCCAAGCTCGCCGCGGAGACCGCCAACCAGGCCAAGTCGGAGTTCCTGGCCAACATGAGCCACGAGATCCGCACCCCCATGAACGCGGTCATCGGCATGACCAACCTCCTCTTGGATACCTCCTTGACGCCCGAGCAGCAGGAGTTCGTGGAGACCATCCGGGTCAGCGGCGAGGCCCTCCTGGCCCTGATCAACGACATCCTGGACTTCTCCAAGATCGAGGCCGGGTGCATGGAGCTGGAGGAACACCCCTTCGACATCCAGGAATGCGTCGAGGAGGTGATGGACCTGATGGCCCCCAAGGCCGCGGAGAAGGGGCTGGAGCTGGCCTACAGCGTGGAACCCGACGTGGCCCGCACAGTGATGGGCGACGTCACCCGCCTGCGCCAGATCCTGGTGAACCTGGTGGGCAATGCCATCAAGTTCACCGAGACCGGAGAGGTGGTGGTCCAGGTCTCCACAGCGGAGGAACAGGCGGATCCCCATCTCATCCGCTTCGCAGTCCGCGACACAGGCATCGGCATCCCCCCGGACCGGATGGATCGCCTCTTCCGCTCCTTCTCCCAGGTGGACGCGTCCACCACCCGCCGCTACGGCGGCACGGGCCTGGGGCTGGCCATCAGCAAGCAACTGGCCCAGATGATGGGCGGCCAGATGTGGGTGGAGAGCCAGGTAGGCGTGGGCTCCATCTTCTACTTCACCATCCGGGCACGTCCGGCCCCCGATGCCCGTCCCAGGCCGCTCCCGGTCTCCGCCGAGGCCCTCCAGGCCCTCCGGGACAGACGGGTGCTCCTGGTGGACGACAACGCGACCACCCGGGAGATCCTGGCCCGCCAGATGGAGCGTTGGCAGATGGTACCCACTCCGGTGTCCTCGGGAGCCGAGGCCCTGGACCGACTCCACCGGGGCGAGGCCTGGGATCTGATCGTCCTGGACGCGCAGATGCCCGAGATGGACGGCCTGGAACTGGCCCGGCGCATCCGAGAGATGTCCCCGGATCGCCCCCTGCCCCTGGTCATGCTCACCTCGCTGGGATGCCCCTTCGCCGCCGACCGGTCCGCAGCCCAGGAGTTCGTCGCGGTCCTCACCAAGCCGGTGAAGGAAGGCCCTCTCCTGCGAACCCTGGTGGATGTCTGCACCGGGCGCACCTCCACGGTGGAGCCCACCTGTCCCCCAGACTCCCCCTTCCAGGCCGCGAAGGACACCCTGCCCGCCCGCCCACTGCGGATCCTGCTGGCCGAGGACAACACGGTCAACCAGAAGGTGGCCCTGCACACCCTGGAACGCCTGGGCTACCGGGCCGACGTCGCGGCCAACGGGCTGGAGGTCCTGGACGCCCTGGCCCGACAGGACTACGACGTGATCCTGATGGACGTGCAGATGCCCGAGATGGACGGCCTGGAGGCCACCCGACAGATCCGGGCCCAGTTCCCCCCGGACAGACAGCCCACCATCATCGCCATGACCGCCAGCGCCCTGCCCCGAGACCGAGAACGCTGCCTGGCCGCAGGCATGGACGGCTATCTGAGCAAACCCTTTCGGGTCGCAGAGCTGGTGGAGGCGCTGCGACACGTCCGCCAGCCGGAGACGTCTTCCCCGCCCCCGGCTTCCCCCGACCCCACGCCGGCACCACCGAACACCGTGGCGGGCGCCGCGCCCTCCCTTCCCCCGATAGCCCCCGCGCTGGAGAAGCCGGTGGAGCTGGACCAGCTCCTGCCTCTCTGGCACGATCTAGGGGGCGACGACGACGGGTTGGCCCTGTTGGACGAACTGGTCCACAGCCTCCTGGAGAGCATCCCCCGCCTCCTGGTCGGCATGGAGGAGGCCCTGGGGGCCCAGAACCTGGCCGACCTCCGACGGCACGCGCACACCCTGAAGAGCACGGTGACCACCTTCGGCGCCCATCCCCTGGCCCAGATGGCCGCTGCCCTGGAGTCCTGGGCCGGCCATTGCCTGGAAACCGCCACCCCCGTGGACTGGGAGAACACCCGGGCGGCCGTGTCGAGCCTGGACACGGCTGCCCAGGCTGTGATGGCCTTCTACCAGGGCGACTGGCAGGGAGCCTTCCTCCAGGCCGTGCCCCCGGGTCATCCGGCTGCCCCGGCATAGGCTCCGACCGACCACTCCCATGCCCCGGCCAGGGCCCCAGGGGTCCCTGGGGCCCCTCCGCGCGGCCGACGAGCCCCCCTACACGGCCGTCCCGGCGGCCGCTCTCCCCCAATTTCCCAGAAAAGATCGCTACATTTTCTCCCTACACTGTATTTTTGCCCGGCCCCATGGGCACATATTGGGTACAGGACACCATGTGCCCGACCGTTTCCCGAAGTAAGGCTCCCCCTGGAACCCTGAAAAACCAGAGAGCCCAGACCTCGGGGGCTCATCCCTAATCTGTGTCCACACCACACCATGACCACCAAACCACGCATCCTGCTCTACTCCCACGACACCTATGGCCTGGGCCACCTGCGCCGAAGCCTGAGCGTGGCCCACCAACTGGCCCGCGACATCCCAGACCTGCATCAACTGCTCGTCACCGGGTCCATGGTGGCCGGGGCCTTCAGCCTGCCCCCCCGGCTGGACATGGTCAAGCTGCCGGCCCTGAGCAAGCGCTCCAGCGGCCAGTACAAGGCCCGCTCCCTGCCCTTGACCCTGCGCCAGACCCTCCGCTGGCGGGAACAGATGATCCTCCAGGCCACCCTGAACTTCCGGCCCCACCTGGTGTTGGTGGACAAGGTGGCCGGCGGTGTCCACGGAGAGCTGCTCCCCACCCTCCGCTACCTGCGCACCTGGTCCCCCGAGACCCGGCTCGTCCTGGGCATGCGGGACATCGAGGACAGCCCAGAGGTCACCCGGGCAGAGTGGCACGCGAACGGGACCCTCCAGCTCCTGGAACAGGTCTACGACGCCATCCTCCTCTACGGAGAGCGACGGCTCTTCGATCCCGTGACCGCCTACGGGATGACACCCCGGGCCGTTCAGAAGCTCCTGGAGTGCGGCTACCTGCGCCGGAGTTCCCGGCCCCGCCCTCCGGACACGGTGCGCCGGGAACTGGACGTCGCAGAGCGCCCGCTGGTGGTGGTCACCGTGGGCGGCGGCGGAGACGGCTACCCCATCCTGCGCACCCATCTGGAGATGGTGGCGGCCCATCGTCCCGCCTTCCACAGCCTGGTGGTCACCGGGCCCCTCATGCCTCGGGGAAAGAGGATGCTCCTCCAACGCATGGCCCAGGGCCAGGACGTCACCCTGCTGGAGTTCACCCCGGACCTGCCCAGCTACATCCAGGCCGCGGATCTGGTGGTGAGCATGGCCGGCTACAACACCGTCTGCGAGCTCCTCTCCCTGGGCAAACGGGCCCTCCTGATCCCCCGAGACCGGGTGCGGGCCGAGCAGCGCATTCGGGCCCACCAGATGGCCCATCAGGGCCTGGCCCAGGTCCTGCTGCCCAACGAGCTGACACCTGCCCGCCTCCTCCAGGCCATCCAACAGGGGCTGGCCGCCCCCCCACCCCAGATCACCCTTGCCCTGGACGGTCTGGAACGGGTCAGCCAGGCCATCCAGGAACTGCTGGCTGGGAAGGAGCGGCCGCGGCCCGGCTCCTCCCGCAACCCCCATGGACGTCTCTCCTTCGTCGCCATCCACAAGGAGCTGTTCTCATGAGGCCCCGGATCGCCTATATCCTGAAGATGTACCCCCGGTTCTCCGAGACCTTCATCGTCAACGAGATCCTGGAACTGGAACGCCAAGGTGTGGACGTGCGCATCTACTCCCTGCGCAAGCCGGACGATGGCCGCTTCCATGCCCGTCTGGCCCGGGTCCGGGCCAACGTGGTCTACGTGCCCCAGTATCCCCAGATGGAGCCGGACCGGATCCTGGCCGCGCATCGGCTCCTCCAGGCTGCGGTCCCCGAGCGCTACCGCCGGGTCCGGGCCCAGGTGGAGGCCAAGGGGCATCTCTACGCGGTGAAGCGGTTCCTCCAGGCCGGCTACATCGCGGCCCATCTGCTTCGTCATCCGGTGGATGGGGTCCACGCCCACTTCGCGTCCAGCGCCACCCGGGTGGCCAACCTGATCTACCATCTCATCGGCATGCCCTACAGCTTCACCGCCCACGCCAAGGACATCTTCCACGAGAGCGTGCGCCCGGAGAGCCTCCGGGCCAAGATCCGCGAGGCCCGCTTCGTGGTCACGGTGAGCCGCTTCAACCAGCGCTATCTGCAGGAGCTCATCCAGGACGGCCCGGGCACCATCCACTGCCTCTACAACGGCATCGACCTGGGCCGCTTCCGCCCAGGCCGCCCAGGACAGCGCCGGGACAACCGCATCCTGGCCGTAGGCCGGCTGGTGGAGAAGAAGGGCTTCAGCGACCTGATCCGGGCCTGCGGGATCCTGGCCCAGCAAGGGGTGAAGTTCCACTGCCAGATCATCGGCAAAGGGCCCCTGGAACCCCGGCTCACCGCACAGATCCAGGCGTTGGGCCTGTCCCACCGGGTGAAGCTCCTGGGACCCCGCCCCCAGGAACAGGTGCTGAGGGCCTACCGCCAGGCCGCCGTCTTTGCCCTGCCCTGCGTCGTGGGCCAGGACGGCAACCGGGACGGTCTGCCCACGGTGCTCCTGGAGGCCATGGCCACCGGCCTGCCTCCGGTCTCCACAGAGCTGACCGGCGTCCCAGAGATCATCGACCACGACCAGAACGGTCTGCTGGTCCCACCGGGAGACGTGTCGGCCCTGGCCCAGGCCCTGGCCCAGCTCCTCACCGATCCAGCCCGCCGCCAGGCCATGGGCACCGCGGCCCGGGCCAAGGCAGAGCGGGAGTTCGACGTGCGCCGGAACGTGGCCCAGCTCCGGGCATGGCTCACCGAGCCGACCACCGTGGCGGCCGGGGCCCCCTGTCCTCCGCCGCTGCCCCCGCTTCCAGAGCCGTCGCCCATCTATCCGCTGCCGGAATTGCCGGTCCCCGGACTGGAGGAGGTCTTCGCGGCCCTATGAACATCCTCTTTCTCTGCGCGGATCGAGGCGTCCCCATCCGGGGACACAAGGGAGCAGCCGTCCACGTGCGGGCCATGGCCAACGCCTTCGCGGAGCTCGGACATCGGGTCACCCTTCTGACGCCCCGGCCCGGCCCCTCGGACGGCCCCACCCCCCAGGCCCGGCTGCTCCATGTGCCCATGCCACCGGCCCCCACGGAGATCGGGGACCCTCTCGCGGCCCGGGAAGCCCGCAGCCAGGCAGTGGTCCCGGCCCTGTTCCAGCGCGCGCGAGCGCTCCTGGCCCAGGAGCCCCATGCCCTCATCTACGAGCGCCACTCCCTCTGGAGCGACGTGGGGGCCCGGCTGGCCCAGGCCACCGGGGTGCCCTTCGTCCTGGAGGTGAACGCGCCCCTGCGGGAGGAGGCAGCCCGCTATCGTCGGCTCACCGATCCCCACCGGGCCCAGCAGGTAGAACGGCAGCAGTTCCAGGCCGCCACGGCCGTCGCGGTGGTCTCCGAGCCCTTGCGGGAGTACGTGATCCGCCAGGGCGCAGCCCCCGAGCGGGTCCACGTGCTGCCCAACGGGGTGGACCCGGTCCGTTTCCACCCCGCGGTGCGAGGTGGGCGGGTCCGCCATCGCTACGGGCTGGGGGGCAAGATCGTGGTGGGCTTCGCCGGCCGGGCCCGGCCCTGGCACGATCTCCCCACGCTCTTCCGGGCCTTTCGCCGGCTCTGGATGGACGATCCCCGATACCATCTGCTCCTGGTGGGCCAGATGCCTCCGGAGCTTCCCGCTCGCCTGGCCGTCCTGGGCCTGGACGAGGTCACCACCCTGACGGGCCCGGTCCCCCACGGGGAGATCCCCGCGTACCTGGCCGCCATGGATGTGGCCGTCTCCCCCCATGCGGAGCTGGAGGACTTCTACTTCTCGCCCCTGAAACTCTACGAGTACCTGGCCTGCGGCGTGCCCACCGTGGCCGCCGATCTGGGCCAGTCCGCCCAGCTCCTCTGGGGCAGCCAGGCCGGTCTGCTCTACCCGCCTGGAGACGACCAGGCCCTGGCCCGCTGCATCCACTGGCTGGTGACCCATCCGGCCGAGGCCCGACAGATGGCCTGGCAGGGCGCGGTGCAGGTGCTGGAGAAACACACCTGGCAGGGGAACGCCCAACAGGTCCTCCGCTGGGTCGGGCTGGACGCGCGTCCAGCCCGCCAGCCCTCCGGCCGCGGGCGAAAGGCACCCCCCCTGCCCATCCTGGATTGGAAGCTGCGCCAACGGCTCTACCGGGCCACTCGGCCCGACCTGGCGGCCCCCTTCCTGGCCCAGGCCCTGGCCGTCTTCGGCAGGCGGGGCCCGGAACGGCTGGTCCGGGTAGAGACCATCCACGTGCTCAAGTACAAGCCCGGCCGGCGCTGCGTCCTGGGATACGATCTGATCGGCCGCAGACGGGGCAGCCAAGAGCCCACCCACCACCGGGTCATCGGCAAGGTCTTTCGGGACGAACGAGGCCGCCGGCTGGACCGGCTGCAGCGGCTGCTCTGGGAGAACGGCTTCGGGCCAGACGCCCAGGACGGCATCCACGTGGCGGAGCCCCTGGGCTACGCGCCCAAGATGCGCATGCAGCTCCAGGCCTGGGCCCCGGGACGCACCCTGAACCAACTGGTGAGGGTGCAGGACATCCGCCCCATCATGGACCAGACAGCCCAGGGGCTGGCCAAGTTCCACAGCCTGCCTGTGCCTCTGCCCGTCAACGGCGACGGGCCGGTGACGTTGAAGCGCTACGGGGTGGAGGAGGAGGTGGCCAACCTGGACCGTTTCACCCAGGAGCTGATCCAGGTGCGCCCCTCCTTTGCCCAAGAAGCCATCCGCCTCCGGGACGCGCTTCGACAGTGGGCGTCACGGCTGCCCCTTCCACCGGCCGTGACGCCCATCCATCGGGACTTCTACTACAGCCAAGTGCTGGTCCAGGAGGGGCCGGGCCGGGAGCAGTTGACCCTCATCGACTTCGACCTGATGGCCCTGGGCGATCCCGCCCTGGACGTGGCCAACTTCGCGGCCCACCTGATCTTCCTGGGGCTGGAGAAGCTGGGAGATGCCCAGGCCCTGGTCCCCGCAGGGCGTCTCTTCCTGGAAGGCTACGCCCGCCGTCGGGAGCCCGACCCCCACTTCTGGGAACGCTTCCGCTTCTACCAGGCAGCCACCTTCTTCCGCCTGCTCAAGGTGGTGGCCCCCCGGCCCCGTCTGGTCCACCTCTTCGACCCTGTCCACGGCCATACCCTGGCCGCGTTGACGGAGGACGACAGCCCCTTCTGGAAGAACCGGACCCAATCCATCGAGCCCGTATGAGCGTCTACAGAGATGAGTGCCCGTAGCAAAAAGGATCGCCGACGTCGACAGCGCCCCAACGCGTCCTACCTGCCCCTGATCGGGATCGACCGACGCTACCTGCACTACCTGAGGCCCTTTGGGGGGCTGTTGGCCCTCTCGGTAGGGCTCATCTTCCTGGTGGCCCTCCTGGACGTGGTGGCGCCCTGGCCCTTGAAGTTCATCATCGACAACGTCCTCCAGGGCCAGCCCTTTCCCGGGGAGATCGAGGGCTGGATCCACACCTACCTGGACCCCGATCCCCGCACCCTGACCGCGATCCTGGGGGCCGCGCTGCTCCTGGTCACCGTGCTCCAGGGCGCTGCGGCCTTCGCCTACGAGTACATGAGCGGCCTGGTCCAGGAGCGCGCCACCTTCCTGCTCCGCTCCCGGGTCTTCAGCCACGTGCAGGAGCTGCCCCTCCAGTTCTTCGACCAGAACCGCCTGGGGGACGTGCTGAAGCGGGTGACCGAGGACGCGAACAAGATCATGGCCGCGCTGGTGGCCATCTCCGGCGAGTTCCTGGTCAACGGGGTGAAGTTCATCGGCTTCGCGGGGGTCATGCTCTTCATCAACTGGCGCTTCTCGGTGATCGTCCTGGCCTACGTGCCCCTGCTCCTCTTCCTCTACATCACCTTCCGTCGCAACATCCGGGCCGCGGCCAAGGTAGCCCGGACCAAGGAGGGGGAGATGATGACCCTGACCCTGGAGACCCTGGGCGCCATCCGGGAGGTGAAGGCCTTCGGCCGGGAGGCCCAGCAGTTGGCCCGGTTCCAGGCCCATGGCCAGGAGCGGATCCGCTCGGCCCTGCGCTCCATTCGCTGGGAGGCCTCCTTCAGCCCGGTCATCGACTTCATCCAGGCCACCAGCACTGCCGCGGTGATCTGGTACGGTGTCTCCCAGATCCTGGTGGGCCAGCTCAGCGTGGGCGAGCTGATCATCTTCATGTCCTACCTCAAGGACATGTACCGGCCCCTGCGCAAGTTCAGCAAGCTCTCCGCCACCCTGCAGAAGGCCGCGGTGAGCGGCGATCGCCTGGCCAAGATCCTGGACGCGAGGCGCGACACGGAGGAACCCCCCGACGCCCGCCCCCTGGAACGGGCCCAGGGAGCCATCCGCTTCGAGAGGGTCAGCTTCGCCTACCCTCGGGCTCCAGAACGGCCTGTGCTCCAGGAGGTCGACCTGGAGGTGGCGCCGGGCCAGGTGATCGCCCTGGTGGGCAGCACCGGAGCGGGGAAATCCACCCTGGCCAACCTGCTCCTGCGCTTCTACGAGCCCACGGCCGGCACCATCTACCTGGACGGCCAGGACATCCGCTCCATCCGCCTGGCAGACCTGCGCCGCCAGTTCGCCATCGTGCCCCAGGAATCGGTGCTCTTCGCCTGTTCCATCCGGGAGAACATCGCCTACGGCCGCCCAGAGGCCCAGGAGGAGGAGATCGTGGCCGCCGCGAAGGCCGCCAACGCCCACGAGTTCATCCTGGGGCTGCCCCAGGGCTACGACACGGTGGTGGGTGAACGGGGCGCCACCCTCTCCGGCGGACAGCGGCAACGCATCGCCATCGCCCGAGCCCTCCTCTGCGACGCCCCCATCCTGATCCTGGACGAACCCACCGCGGCCCTGGACGCGGGCTCCGAGGAGCTGGTCATGAGCGCGCTGGAACGGCTCATGCAGGGACGGACCACCTTCGTGGTGGCCCATCGGCTCTCCACGGTACGCAACGCGGACCGCATCGTGGTCCTGGATCGGGGACGCATCGTGGAACAGGGCAGCCACCAGGAGCTCATGGGCCGGGGCGGGATCTATGCCCGGCTGGTCTGCCTGCAGATGGGCGACCCGGAAACATCCCCGTCCCCCTCGGCGCCACGAGATCTCTCCACCGGAGCCAAAGGCCACCAGGAGGGGACGCAGAGCACGTCGACGGCCGAGGATGGACCCAGCGCGCCCCACCCGGCTTCCGGGGCCGTGGCCGAACTCGGCTGACTGACCCGCTCCCAGGCGGCATGGGCCTCCACCCCACTTCCCGAAAGTCGGGAGAGAGCGGCCCGCCAGGCCGACGGAACGGGATACACCACATGCCATCACGGGAAGGAACCCGATGGGTGAACGCATTCCCAAGTCGCTGTCGATCATGCTGTTGTTGCTCCTGCCGGTGGTGTTGGTCACCGGCTGGAGCCTGTGGAGCCTGCTGCAGGCGACGCCCACCCGGGAGACAACAGCCACGGTGGACAGGGAGGTGACGGGCCAACCGATCGCGAGGCCCACCGCCCTTTCCCCCAGACCGGCCTTCCCTGGGGATACGCCCTCCGGGGGGGACGCTCCCGGCTCGTCCGCGCCCGGGAACGAGCAAGATGCCCCGACATCGGCCCCGGAACGCGTCTCCCAGGCAACCCCCTACACCCTCTCACCGGTCCACGGACTGCAGGCAAGCTGCCCGGCCACCGCCCAAGCGCCTCTCTCCCATCTCCCAGCTCCCGCCCCCAGGCCACTCCATGCATCGGTGCCCGCCGAAAGCCCAACCCCCACCGCCGGTCCGCGGGCCGTGCCGCCCCCGGAGAGCCCGCCCCGGTCGAACCAAAGCGCGAGCCATAGGGCCACCCCGCCCCCAGTGCCCGAACCGGCCACACCCGAGGCCTGGGTGGCCGGCCAGCGGGCTCTTGGGGACAACGGAGCGGCCGAGGAGCGACACGAGGAGGAAAAGGAACCCCAGGAGGAGAGGCAGGGAAGACACCGACGGGGTTCAGAGAACCCGGAAGAGGATCGGGAGCCGGATGGGGAGGAGTACCGAGAGGGAGATCGCACGGACCCGGAGGGCGACGACTGATCGGGCGTCCCGGGCCGACTCTTCCGCCTGACGCATGTCAACGGACCGGCCGCGCCGTTCCCCTCCGGGGCACCGCGGCCGAGACGGCCAGGGCAGGGACGCCGGCGACGTTGTCGGCTGCCGTGGAGCCCTATGGAGGACTCGTGGGGATCCCGGGCCGATCCGGTCGAACCACGGCTCAGCAGGACCATCGGATGCAGGGAAACCCATGGAAAAGAAAAGAAGAAGCCCCGCCGGGTTCAGCGGGGCTTGGGACCACGAGCTGCCTTGCGGGTAGGATAGGGTACGGTGCAGAGAGCCTGTGGATGTCTTGCGTGGCAGACCCGTGATCTGCGAACTCCATGCCCTGGGAGGGCCGAGGCCGGTCAGCGAAACAGCCCACCCAGGAACCGGGATCCCAGGCCCAGGATGTCGTCGGTGAGATCGCCGTCGCCGTCCATGTCCAACAGCCGGGCCAGGCCGCCCAACTGGGAGTCGGCCCTCTGGCGCTCCTGCCCCAACAGGCGAGCGATGCCCTGGGCATCCAGCCCCATCTCCCGTTTGGTCTTGCCCAGGCCGCCCATGACCAGGGGGGCCAGCATGGCCAGAAGCTGCCCGGCCGAGTTTGGGTCCAAACCTGTGGTGCTGCCCAGCCCCTTGGCCACAAGCCCCTGCCTCTCGCCCAGCACATGGCCCAGGATGGCCTGGCCATCCTGCTGCACGGCCCGATCGCGCAACACCTGGACCACGTCCTCCAGCAGTTGGCCGTCGTGGTCCTTCTCCAAGGCCCTGTCCAGGGCTTCCGCCCCTTCCGGGGAGGCGGCATTCTTCCCCAGCGCGCTGATCAGCATGGGCAGGGCGGCACGCACCGCCTTTTGGGTGCTCTGCTCGTCCGCGCCCAGTTGCTGGCTGATCTGCTGTACCCCCTCCGCCCCCAGCATCTGCATCAGAGTGCTCGCCAGTACGCTCATTTTCTCTCTCCTGTGAATGGGTAGACCGTCCTGCCCCTGCCAGGATCGCACCGAAAGGTTACATCGATCATTACAGGATGGCCCTTACAGGACGGCAGGGCGGAAGGAGATATCCGGGAAAGGGCATGCAGGACGACCCAGGGCTGCCCCTGTCTCGCCCTCAGGGTGGGGGCGAGACTCCAACATCCACGGGTGGACCCGGTGTCTCCGGACCTGAAGGGACCCCCAGGAACCACGGCGCGATGTGGTAAGATCCGCAGTGGCCTTTCCATCCCATCCGTGTCCACCCAACACAGGAGACCCCCCATGACCCAAGTCGCTTTCGAGACATCGGCCGGAGGTGTGGTCGTGGACCATCGGGGACGGGTTCTGCTGATCCGTGCCCAGAACCTGAGGGGGGAGACGGTGTGGACCCTGCCCAAGGGCCTGGTGGAGCCGGACGAGGATCCCCAGACCGCGGCCCTCCGCGAGGTCCAGGAGGAGACCGGCTACGCCTGCCGCATCGAACGGGAGCTACCGCGATCCCAGTACTGGTTCCGCCGGGGTGACACCCTGGTCAAGAAGACGGTCCACTGGTACCTGATGCGCCCGCTCCAGAAGGTGGGGGAGCACGACTGGGAGGTGGAGGAAGTGGCGTGGGTGCCCCTGGAAAAGGCCCGAGAGCGCGTCACCTACCCCTCGGACCGGAGGCTCCTGGCACAGGTGGGCGCTGCGGGAGCATCGGATCTGGCCACCTGAGTTCCAGTGTCTTGCTCAGCCCGCCAGCTCCAGAGCCGCCTCCAAGAGCTGGACTGCCTGCGGATGGGCCAGGGAATAGTAGACCAGCCGCCCCTGCTTGCGGAAACGGACCAGGCCGTGGGCCCGCAGCAGGCGCAGTTGATGGGAGACCGCGGAGAGGCTCATCCCCAGCAGGGTGGCCAGGTCGCAGACACAGAGCTCGGCCCGGGAGAGGGCCAGGAGGATGCGGG
>JALSIX010000144.1 GCA_026989655.1 Caldilineaceae bacterium | reverse complement strand
AGGGGGATGGCGGCCTTTGGGGAAAGTTAGCTGAAAAAAATATTTGGGATGCTTGATTGGCTGTGCTCTGACGTCGTCATTACAGAAAACGATTACAGGAAATTTGCAGATCGTCCAGTTTTGCGCGTTCCGGGCCGGGGTGGATTGCAGGGCCATCGGCAGCGGACCCTCGGTCGAGATGGGGGGCTCCTGCCCGCCGCTCGCGTGGGGGCAGCCTCTGGCGCTGCCGAGTCCGAGCCCGGTACCCGGGACTTGATCAAGGTGCACCCCTCTCTGGCCCGGTGGGGCCGGATAGGGGCCGTGCCGCGGATCTCGTGCATGGGGCTGCAGACGACGCGGCGCCCCGGGGACGGCCTCCTCCAAGGAGGGGAACCCCGGATCCGACGATTTCCCGGATCGCCGGGATCGCCGTACAATATAGGACACGTGATTTCCCCCGGAGCGACAAGGCGTTCATCCCATGGAACCATCGATCTCCCCTACGCGCACACGGACCGGCCTGGTGGCCCTCTTGTTGGTGTTGGCCTTTGTCCTGGGCAACCTCACGGGGCGAGTGGCCCCGCCCCTCCAGGCCCGGGCCCTCCCCGAGGCCCAGGAGCCTCCGGAGTTCGGCATCTTCTGGGAGGCCTGGGACATCGTGGTCGACCACTTCGTGGACCGGGAGAAGATCGACTACAGGCAGATGACCTACGGGGCCATCCGGGGCATGTTGGCCACCCTGGGCGACGAGGGCCACACCGCCCTCCTCACGCCCGAGGAGCTGGAGCTCCACCGCACCGGCCTGGAGGGCCGCTTCGAGGGCATCGGTGCCTACGTTGCCATGGAGGACGGGCAGATCAAGATCGTCTCGCCCATCGCCGGCTCTCCCGCAGAGGCCGCGGGCCTGCTTCCTGGCGACGTAGTCCTGGCCGTGGATGGGGAGGAGGTCCAGGGCCTCTCCCTGAACCAGGTGATCTTCCGGATCCGGGGCCCCGCGGGCACCCAGGTGACCCTGACCGTGCTCCACCCGGACGCGGAGGAGCCGGTCGACGTGGTGATCACCCGCCAGCGCATCGTCCTGGACAGCGTCACCTGGACCCGGATCCCCGGCACCCCCATCGCGTACATCCACATCTCCCAGTTCACCGCGGACACCGGCCAGGAGCTGGAGCGGGCCCTCCAGGCCCTGCAGCGCTCCCAGGACTCCCAGGGTCCGGTTCGAGGCATTCTGTTGGACCTGCGCAACAACCCCGGGGGATACCTGCGGGAGGCCATCCGGGTGAGCAGCCAGTTCCTGCCCCGAGGCGCGACCATCCTCATCGAGGAGGATGCCAGCAAGGAGCGCCGTTACTACACCGCCCGAGGGGTAGGACTGGCCCGGGAACTCCCCCTGGTGGTCCTGGTCAACCCGGGGACGGCCAGTGCCGGGGAGATCACCGCGGGCGCCCTCCTGGAGAACGGACGGGCTCCGTTGGTGGGGCAGACCACCTTCGGCACCGGCACCGTGCTCAACCAGTTCAACCTGAGCGATGGCTCGGCCATCCTGTTGGGCGTGACCAACTGGCTGACCCCCAATGGCCAGCGCATCAAGGGCCAGGGGGTGACCCCTACGGTGCAGGTGGAACAGCCGGCCAGCACCCCCCTGGTGGACGCCCGTCGGCTGGCCGGGGCGGATCTCCGGGAGCTGGCCCGGCTGCCCGATCGCCAGTTCATCGTGGCCTTGGAGATGTTGCAGCGGGAGCTCGGGCTGACGCCCATCACCCGGTTGGGCCTGGGCCGTCGGACGCCCCGCCCTCCTGCCATGCGGCTCCACTAGCCCCCGCCGGGTGAGGGGGCGACACGCCTCGGCTTCAGGCCGCGGGCGCTGCTGCCCCTGGAAGCCCCACACCCGCCCACCGCGTGCCATGGACCTCCTCCGCGCCCTGCAACTGGATCGTCCCGACGGGCCCTGTCCTGTGGTCACCTTCGTGGGGGCCGGGGGCAAGACCACGGCCTTGACCCGCCTGGCCCAGGAATGGGCGGCCGCGGGACGCCGAGTGGTGGTCACCACCACCACCCGCCTCTTCCGGGCCCAGGCCCAGACGTTTCCCGCACGGTTGGCCGTCTCCCCCCATGCCCAGCCCTGGGAGGACCTGGCCCGTCTTCTGGCCGAGCATCGGATCTGCTTCGTGTTGGCCGACGAGAGGGGGGAGAAGGTCACCGGAGTGCCGCCGGAATGGGTGGACGCCCTGGCGGCTCGGGCTCCCGAGCTGGGCGTGGATGCCGTCCTGGTGGAGGGCGACGGCAGCCGGGGCCGGCCGGTGAAGGCCCCGGCCGACCACGAGCCTGTGGTCCCTTCCAGCACCACGGTGTTGGTCCCGGTGTTGGGGCTGGACGGCGTGGGCCGTCGTCTGGTCGAGCCCTTCGTCCACCGTCCCGAGCGGCTTCGGGCCCTGTTGGACCTGCCCCCTGCGCCCGATGGGGGCCCCCCGCGCCTCACCCCGGAGGCCGCGGCCCGGCTGCTGATCCATCCCCAGGGCGGCGCCCGTCACCGGCCTCGAGCGGCCCGGATGGTTCCTCTGCTGAACAAGGCGGAGTACGTGCCCCACCTGGCAGTGGGGAGGCTGGTGGCCCATCGATTGGCCCACCGACACCGGCAGGGCAGCCTGGTGGCCCAGGTGGGGGCCGGACCCCAGGTGGACCCGGTGCGGGAGCGCTGGGGGCCCACGGCCGCGGTGGTGTTGGCCGCTGGGGAGAGCCGACGCATGGGGCAGCCCAAGCAGCTCCTGCACCTGGGGGGAGAGCCTCTGGTGGTCCGGGCGGTCCGGCTGGCTGCGGCCAGCGATCCCACCTGGGTGGTGGTGGTCCTGGGGGCCCAGGCATCTGCCGTGCAGCAGGCCCTGGCCCCTCTGCAGGAGCAATGGGGTCAGCGGCTGCGATGGGTGGTCAATGCCCGGTGGGCCCAGGGCCAGTCCACCAGCGTGGCCGCGGCCGTCCGGGCCCTGCCGCCTTCCTGCCAGGCCGCGCTCTTCCTGCCCGTGGACCAGCCACGGGTACCCGTGGCTCTGCTGCGTCGGCTGTGGGCCGCCTGGCGGGAGGGCGGGGATCGGGTGGCCGTGGCAGTGGCCGGGGAGCCTCGAGGGGCCCCCGCGGTCTTCCATCGGACTCTGTTCGGGGCGCTGCTGGAGCTGGAGGGGGATGAGGGGGCTCGGCGGTTGCTCCGGGGACATCGGGACCTGCAGACGGTGCCCGCGGATCCCGCCTGGCTGGTGGACGTGGACACTCCGGAGGACTGGCAGCGGCTCCGTTCCTGAGGCCTATTCGTGGGCGGCGGCGTCCTCGGCCTGCCAGCCGGCCAGGATCATGCGGAAGATGTCCGTCTCCGTGACCATGCCCACCACCCGCAGTTTGGTGGGTGCCCTGGGGTCCGGCTCCACCACAGGGATCCCGCTGGTCTTGGACTCCAACATCAGTTGGACCAGCTCGCCCACGGTGGCCTCCGGCCCGATGGTCACCACGTCCTCGGTCATCACGTCCTGGACCGTGAGCCACTCCTCGTCGAAGGCCGGGTCGTAGGGGTTGATCTGGCTCTCCGCGACCTCGGCCTCCACCAGGTCCGTGTGGGTGGCGATGCCTATCAGGTGGCCCTGCTCGTCCACCACGGGGAGCCGACGGATGCCGTGCTCCTCCAGCAGGGCCGCAGCCTCGGCCGCCAGGGTCTCCGGTGTCACCGTGATGACCGGGGCGTGCATGATCTCCCGTACCCGTTTGCGGTGCATGGCCCGTTCCTCTCTCGGCTGAGGTGGACGACCCATCGAGGTAGGCATCGCCTCCACGGGATGGCTATCCGGCCCCTGGCTGCCCCGGCCGGTCACCGGGCCTTGGGGGCAGGGGCCTGGGCTCTTCGGCGGAATGCAACGAGATTCGGACGGCTGCTCACCGGAGCTGTTCGAGCCGCGGCCGGGCCCGGCACAGCACGGCCTGGCTGTGGGGCCCGGAGGCCCGGAGCTCCGCCTCCCGGGCCTGGACCTGGGAGGGGCCCTGAAGGGCCTGGCTGTAGTCCAGGCGGATCTCCAACCGGTCCTCGGGGAGCCAATCCGCCACCCGCTCGGCCCATTCGACGACCAGGGCGATGGGGCGGGTGGCCCCGGGCGCCTCCACCTGGTCCAGCAGATCGGCCAGGCCGATGGTCTCGGCCTCGGCTCCGTGGGGATCCAGCCGGTAGACGTCCACGTGGATCAGCCGAGGCTGTTCGGGCTCCCGGCCGCCGTATTCGTTCACCAGGGTGAAGGTGGGGCTGGTCACCCGATCCGAAAGGCCCATTCCCCGGGCCAATCCCCGGACCAGCGTGGTTTTTCCCGCGCCCAGGGGACCGAGCAGACCGATGACCAGTCCATCCTCCAGGACCTGGCCGAGGGCCTGGCCGAGCCGCTCGGTCTCCTGGGGGCTGCGCAACACCAACCGCTCGGTGGTCGCAGATGGGGAGCGGGAGAACCGGGTCTCGTGTGCGTCCATACGGGGCCATTGTACCCCGGACCTGGAACCTCGACAACTTCCCAGGAGGGCGGGAAGGGGCTGGTCAGGCATTTCGGGAAGGTCTGCAGGGGGCCGGCTTCCGGGGCGGCGGGGCTCCTCGGCTCCCGGTCTATCCGGCTCGATGCCCCTGTAGCCTCCTGCCGCCTGCCTTCGATGGGAAGCCCCGCGCGCCCCGGAGAACGGTGGCCCCCCGGGCGGATGGTTTCCCCCGGGCTTCCATGGTATATCCAGGGGGAGATCCGGTGGAGATCCAGCGATGTCGACGATATCGGATCCGGCGGTGCAGGGGATACACTGGCAGGGTATATTCTGGGAAACGGCCGCTCGGCGGAAGGTGTCCCTTGCCCGATATATGTTCTCGGGATGCCGGGATTCGACCGGATGAGGAGATAGCGCCATGCAACGGGTCTCTTGGGTCGTTCTGGGGGCCATCGGTGCGGTCGTCCTGGCCCTGACGGCCATGACGTTCGGTTCCACCCGGGCCCATGGATCGGCACCGTTCCAGACCCCTTCGCCACCGGAGGACTCGGCCACGGACGTGGTCCTGACCGGCGCTCCGGGGGCCCCGGAGCTCTACATCGGGGGCCGTCGCGTCTTCTCCCAGACGGGTACCCATCTGGGCCGTCCCCGGCCCAGCCCGGACGGGAGATGGGTGGCCGTCACGGTGGTCCCGGCCGGCACGGAGACCGCGGGCCTGGCCGAGGTCTGGGTTTTCGCCCGGGGCGATGGGCAGCTCATCGGTCGGCTGCCGGGGTTCCTGCCCCAGTGGCAGCCCGACGGCACCTTGGCCGTCTACACCCGGGAGCGGCGGCTGGTCTTCGCGCCGGAGACGGGCCAGTCCTTGGAGTCCAGCTATGTCAGTGGCCTGGGGGAGGACTGGCTCTTCCCCCAGGGGAAGGTCCTCCTTCCCTTGGAGCTCTCCGCGCCGCCGGAGTATCCGCAGACCATCCGGGTCAAGCACCATCCGGAGAACCGCTGTCGGGATGTGCCCGTGGGCCAGGTGGACGAGATTCCCTTCGAGGAGTACGTGGCCCGCGCCGTGCCCGCGGAGGTCCCGCCGAGCTGGCCCTTGGAGGCCCTGGCCGCGCAGGCGGTGGCTGCCCGTACCTACGCCTGGTACCAGATCCTGGCCAACCGTCCTGACTACGATGTGACGGATTGGGCCAATTTCCAGATGATGTGCGACACCCGCTACCCTGCCACGGATCGGGCGGTGGCCATGACCGCAGGCCAGTACCTGAGCGCGGTGGGGGATCCGGCACGACGCCCCATCGTGGCCATGTACAGCGCCGAGAACGGCCATCCCACCCTGACCAACCCCTGGGTGCCCTATCTCCGCTCGGTGCCCGACTGGGCTGGCCTGGGCCGCAAGCGGTGGGGCCATGGCTACGGGCTCAGCCAGTGGGGGGCCCTGCGTCGGGCGCGGGCCGGCCACACCTACCGCCAGATCCTGGGCCACTACTACACGGGGGTCCATCTCCAGGACGGGCGGGGTGGGCCGAGTGCCGTGGGCCTGGTGGGCCTGGAGCCCGGGGGATTTGCCCCGCCCGGCGGGCTGCGTTGGGCCACCCTGGCCCCCTACGCCACCACGGGCCTCTCCCTGGTGCTGGACAGCCGCATGGGGATCACCCGTACCGCGGTCCTCACCTCCTGGCAGACCATCACCACCACCCAGGTGGTCACCGATGCCCAGGGGATCACCCACACGGTGACCACCAGTCGGACCGTGGTGGTCACCGCCACCGAGACCACTACCCAGCCCGTGGTCCTGGACGTCGGCCGGGGGGTGTGGTCCCGTCGGCCTCCGGGGCTTTCCGGGGATGTGCTCACGGCCACTCTCTACCTGGGCAGCAGCGCCCAGGAGACCGTCACCCTCCAGGTGGACCTGGAGCCTCCGGAGAGGCCCGTCCTGGATCTCCCTCCGGAGACCTCCCAACGGGTGCTCACCGTGACCGTGGACGCGCCCCAGGCCGCGTTCCTGGGCCTGGCCAACGAGTGGACCTGGCAGGGCGAGGAGCTGCCCTGGACGCCCGCGTCGGCCGCAGAGGTGGTCCCGGATCCCCAGGCCGACGGCGGCGCTGTGCTCCAGGCCCGGGCCGGGGTGCACACCCCTGGCGTGTGGTATGGCCCATATGCCACCGGGATCCCCAGCCCGGCCCGGTACCGGGCGGTCTTCTATCTCCGGGCGACTCTGCCGGAGGGGGCCCTTGGTGAGCCCGGCCGGGATCGGCTTCTGGCCGACGAGCCCGTGGCCCGTCTGGACGTGGTCGATCGGAAGGGCACGTTGCTCCTGGGGCTGCGGGACATCTGGCCGAGCGATTTCGGGACGTCGGACCGGTTCCAGGCCATCCCGGTGGATTTCTACCTCTTCGAACCGCCCCAGGGGCTGGAGTTCCGAGTGGCCTGGCGGGGCCAGGTCCATCTGGCCCTGGATCGGGTGGAGCTCTGGCAGCTTCGAAACCCGTTGCCGGGGCGTCAGCCCTGGAGCCTGGGCGCCCGGATGACCACCACGGTCCGGGCCGTGGCCTTCGATGCGGCGGGCAACGTCAGCCCGCCCATCACCCGGACCGTGCGCTGGATCGACCGGGAGCCTCCCGTGTTCCGGCGCTACAGCGGGGTGAACTTCTGGTGGCGTCGGTTGCCCATCACCGTGAGCGCGGTGGTCCAGGATCGGGGCACCGGCCTGGACGTGACCAGCGGGCAGGTCTGGCTCGACGGCCAGCCCCTGGAGGCCACGTTCACCCGCAGCGAGGATCCCTGGGCGGAACAGGAACTGCAACGGGTGTGGACCGACCTGGAGGAAGGCGAGTACGCGGTCCGGTTCCAGGCCCGGGACCGGGCCGGCCATGTGGCCGTGAGCCTGACCCAGACGGTCCGGTTCGACGCGTCCCGTCCCAGCGTCACGGCCACCGTGGTCCTGTCCGATGGCGCGCCGGTCCAAGGGGTGGCCGGCTGGTACGGACAGCCGGTCCACGTCCAGATCACCGGCGCCGACAGGACCAGCGGCATCCGCGGGATCGCCTATGTCCTGAACGGAGCCCCCTTCCTCATGTACCGAGGCCCCTTCGTCCTGGACCAGGAGGGCGAGCACACCGTCCGCTACTGGGCCCAGGATGGGGCCGGCAACTACTCCTTCAGCCGATACCTATCTGTGGGCATCGATCTCACCCCACCCCAGGCCCAGGTGGCCGGGGTCCCCTTGGGCGAGGACCGGGCCCGGATCACGTGGCAAGTCGCGGATGCCCTCAGCGGCCTGGCCCAGGTGGAGGTGGAGTTCCGCCGGGACCAGGGGCCTTGGCAGTCTGTGGCCCGCCCGGAGAGCCCCCTGGAGATCGCCTTCGCGGGGGCCCAGGTGCTGGAGGTCCGGGTACGGGGTGTGGATCGGGTCGGCCACGTGGGGGCCTGGGCCCAGATCGCGGTGCATCCGGCTCCGCACGCCCTCTACCTGCCCAACGTGGTCACTCCTTGAGGGCGACCTGGTCCTTGCCCCATCCCGGCGGAGATTGTGCCCCCGGGGCTCCCTCATCATGCCGGCTGCAGTCCAGGGTTGTCCCACGCCTCCACCTACCGTTCCGCTTCCGGTCGAAGGGGAGGTGCCCATCCCGAGATGCGCGTACCGATGGACAACCCTGTGGGGATCCCTTCCCCTCTTCCCAGGCCGTTGTCCCTTTGTCGCGCCTTGTGCTA
>JALSIX010000143.1 GCA_026989655.1 Caldilineaceae bacterium | reverse complement strand
CTCGAAGAGCTCGCGGGCGTCCTCGACGGTGTGCGCGGGGACCACCTGGTAGCCGGCCTGCTCCAGGTATTCGGCCCGGGTCTGGAGAAAGGCCTCGTCGTTGTCCACATAGAGGATGAGCGCCCGAGGTAGGGCTTCAGCATCTGTCATACCGGTCTGAGCTCCTTGTTCTCTTGGCTTCAGGTTCCATCCTCAGTAATTCACGATTTTAGCCAAACGGAGGGGTGAGCATCCTCAGATGCGGCATCGCCCCTCTGGAATCGGCATCTGAGGATGCCGACTCCGCTACGAATTCGTGAACTGCTGAGATTCCTTCGTTCACGTTTTCCGAGCTATACGTTTCTGGAGATCGGAGAGACGCTTCTCACACTCCTCCATCCAGACATTGGCCTCCTGGAGGATCTTCCATAAAATACCCCCGATGCCGGCGAACAGCACATCACCAACCGTGAACGCTGCCGCCACCCCCATAGGAATATACCCCAAAAGCCACCCAAAAAACGTTCCCAGAAACATGAGCACTATGATCCCGAAAACCAAGAGCGCAAAACGATGGTTCAAGCGGGCCTGTTGACGCCGTTCTCGGCAGTTCGCCCGAATCTCCTCCGTAAGCTCGAGCAGTTCCTGTCGCTGGTGTTCCAGTTGACGCTCCCTGCGGAGGGCCAATGCCTCCCGAACAGCCACCAGAATGGCCTCTCGGCCAGCTTCCTGAGGCACAGCACTGTTCAGAGGTCGCTCAAGATAATCGACGACCTGTCGTCCTTTGCGCACGTTCTCGCGGAGTATCTTGCGAACGTCGTGAAGTGTGGGAAAACTGGTCAAGATTATCTTTGGGATCTCGGAAGTTACATTGAGCGCGAGCTCCAAGCCGCTTCTGTCAAGAGGATCCGAGTCATCCCGCATCCGGACATCAAGAATCGCCACATCCACCATCCCTTCGCCCAAGATATAACGGGCCCGTGTGGGGCTATCTGCTTCCACCACTTCGTACCCGGCCCCGCGAAGGTACTCGGCCAGGGTATCGCGATATCCGGCATCATTGTCGGCGATCAGCACACGCCCTTTGAATGCCATGGTGGTCCTTTTCTGCCCCTCCTCCCTAAGTTATCCATGCCCGTGGTCGGCCTGAGCAGCCTCCCGACTGATCCGAAAGATGGACCCTCCCGGTTCCCCCAGACGACCAGAAGCCCTGACCTATCCACTGAAGATGGGCAGGCGCAGGGCCATGGTGGTGCCCTGTTCTCCGGTCTCCACGATGCGCAGTTGGCCCCCGTAGGCCTCCAGGAGGACCTGGGCCATGATCAGCCCCATTCCCAGCCCCTCGTCATCCCCGGCCTTCATGGCAAAACGCCGTCCGATCTTGTCCCGGAGCTCGGGCGGGATCCCGGTCCCGTTGTCCTGGACCCGGATCTCCGCCCAGCTCGACTCCAGGGCAATGGAGACGATGACCTCAGGGGCCTTGACCCTCATGGTGGCGTCCAGCGCGTTGTCCACCAGGATGTCCAGCGCCCGACGCAGCCACTCGGGATGGGCCCGGGTGTAGACGGCCTGGAACGATGGGCGCCGGAAGCGAACCACCCGATAGGCGGGGTGGTTGCGGTGCAGGATCCGGATCCGGTGGGCCACCAGGGAGACCAGCTCAACGGATTCCACGTCCTCGGGGTTGGGAGGAGACAGGGTGGGGCGGTTCTGGATGTTCCAGGCAGCCTTCTCGATCCGCTGCAGCCATTTCCGGATCTGCTCCAGGGGCTCGGAGGATCCCCAGGACTCCAGCTCCTGGCCGATCAGCCCGGCCGTCTCCCGGATGACCAGGGCCTGTTTCGCGTTGGTGTGTCGCCACAGGTTGTCGGCCATGCCTGCCCAGGCCAGGAGGGTGCGCTGGCCCAGCAGCCCTTTGGCCTCCTGGAGCTCCCGGTACTGGCGGGCGTTCTCCAGGGCCACCCCGATCTCCGCGGCCAGAAGCTCCAGGGCCTCCTGATCCTCTTCGTCGAAGGCCCCTATCTGGTCCGACTCCACACCCAACACGCCCAACACCCGATCGCCCACCGCGATGGGCACGGCCAACGCGGAGCGGATGGTCTCATCCACGCAGATGTAGTCCGGATCCTTGCGGACGTCGTCCACCCGCTGGGAGGCACATTCCCGGAAAGTGCGCCCGATGAGCCCCAGCCTGGGCGCCTCGGGGGTCAGCAGCCGCCCCACCCCATCTCGGAGGCCCGGCAAGAGATCCGGGGGCTCCGCGGCCCGAAAGACCAGGGTGCCTGGCTGCTCCGCGTCCTCCAGAGCCACCAAGGTCAGCTTGGCCCGAGGTCCGTAGGTGCCCGTGATCTCCGCGGCCGTGCGCACCGCTCCCTCCAGGATCGTCTGGACGTCCAGAGAGGCGCTGATCTGGCGGGCAGCCTCGGCCAACTGGCGAAGCATCTGCGCTCGCTCCTGGAGCCGGTCCCGGACCTGGGCCGAGCGGATGACCACCGCGGCCTGGTGGGCCAACAGGGTCAGGTCCTCCTTCTCGGTGCTGGCAAAGCGATGGGGACGCCGGTAGTTGACGAACATCACGCCCACCGGATGGCCGTGCACCCGTAGGGGAAAGGCCGCCAGCGCCTGGATCTCCTCCTCCTGGGTGAAACGCCGTCCCCGGAACAGAGGATCCTGGCTCACCCCCTCGGTGTAGTAGGGCTCTCGCCGTTCCAACATCCGGTAGACAATGGAGTCCGGGTCGATCGCCGTGGCCTCCCGCATGCGCTCCGGGTGCCGCACGCCCACCGCAATGGGCTGGGCGCTGAGCCGATGCTTCTCCTCGTGGTAGGGATACAGGGTCACCGCGTCGGCCTGGAGGATGGCCGACACCTCCTCGGCCACAGCCCGCAGGGTCTCCTCCAGCCGTTCCCGAGTGGCCAGCTCCGCGATCCGACGGCTGGCCTCGTGGACCTGGCGCAGACGGGCCAGAAGCCGTGTCCGTTCCAGGGCACTCGCGGCGTGTTCGACCAGGGAACGGAGCAGGATCCGGTCGCCCTCGTCCAGGAGATAGGGGTTCCGAAAGTGCAGGTAGAGGACCCCTAATAAAGGGAGCTGGGGAGTCCGCAGCGCGAGACCGACGAAGCCGTGGACGCCCAGAGACGCCAACACCTGCCGGGTGGCTGCCCCCATCCAGCCCTCGCGGGAGTCGTCCAACGAGGGCACCTCCAGCCAGCCGGTCGCGAGGACCCGCTCCGCGGTGGCGTCGGGCAGGGAGTTGACGCCCTGCAACCGACGCCACCGCTCCGGATCCAGCCCACTGTGGACGGAGCGTTCGTAGTCGAAGGCCCAGGTCGCGGGATCGAAGACATAGAGGACACCGGAATCGGCCTGGACCAGCTGGCGAGCATGGTCCACCACCACCTGCAGGATCGCCTCCGGGTGCTCCACCTGGCCCAGCCGCTCCAGGGCCTGCTGCATGGTTCGAAGTCGGTGGGCCCAGCGGACGTCTATATAGGCGGTGGTCACCTGGTCCACCAGGAGCTGGGCCACCTGGAGAACCTGGGTGGATGGAGAGCGTCGTTCCCGATACTGGACCCAGGTCACCCCCACCACCTGGCCCTGGTGCAACATGGGGATGCCCAGGGCCGTGCGGATGTCATCGAAATAGGGGGCCGGTCGGTGGCCCTCCTCGCCGGGCTCCGGATACTGGACGACCCTGGGCCGTCCCTCCTGGACGATCTGGTGGGTGAGCCCATGGGGGCGAACGATCTCCGTCAGCGGTGGGGGTCTCCGACCTTCCCGCCATGGACGCACCAGACCCCGGTAGGGGCCGGATCGGGGGTGGTAGAGGACCACCAGGATCCGATCAGCCTCCAGGGCCTCCCGGACGTTGTCGCTCAGGGTGTCCAACAACGTGTCCGGCTCCGTATCCTGGACCAGGGTGTTCTGGGCGGTCAGAAAGGCCTGGAGCTGACGGGAGGTCTGTTCCGCCTCCCGGCGGGCCTGGAGGTTCGCCAGCACGCTGGCCGTGGTGCTGGTGAAGGCGGCCAGGGTCTCCTGGATCTCCGAGGTGATGGGCGACCCGGTGAACTTGTTGTCCGCCACCACCAGGCCCAGGATCCGCTCCCGGGAGACCAGGGGCGCCAGGACCACCTCGGTGGTGGGCTCGAAGGCCGTCACCAGGGCCGCGGGAAGGCGGTGGAGCTCCTCCGGCCCCACCACCACGGGACTCCGGGTGTGGAGGGCCTGGAGCACGTGGTCCTCCGCGGCCTCTCCCGCGCCTTCGATCCGGATCCCCTCGATCCGCCGGTGGATGGGATCCTCCAGGGCCAACGGTCCCTCCTGGACGGTACGGAGATAGTCGTCGAAGCTCCACGGGCCCAGGCGTTTCCAGATCTCCTCTGCGACCTCCTGGTCCACCTGGCCGATCCCCACCAGGCCCACCAGATGGCCCGTGTCCTCCTCCTGGACCCCGGCCTCCCAGCGGAAGAGGGCGACCCGGTTGAAGCGGAGGCCAAAGTCCGCGGTGAGGCAGGTGGCCAGGGCATGGAGGATGCGGAGCTCCTCCTCGCATCCCTCCAGGTAACGGTGATAGCGGTTGAGGATCCGGGTCCGAGCCGCGGCCCGGGCCTCGTGGTCGAGCAACTGGGCCTTGGTCCAGGCAATGCCGGCCTGCTCCGCGAAGCGACGGGCGATCGCCACGTCCACATCGTCGAACCGGGCATGGGGATCGGTGTGTCCAAGACACAGGATGAGCTCTACCTGGCCGTCTCGGGTGTGGATGGGGATACCCAGGGACGCGTGGATGGCGCAATCCGCGAACGCGGGATGTCGGTGCTCCCACCGGCTGTAGTCCGGGACCGGGATCAGGGTGCCCTCCACAGCCACCCGGCCTACCAACCCCTGTCCGTAGACCACCTGGTATCCCAGCGGCACCGCGTCCAGGCCCACCTGAGCCACCAGCTCCAGATCCCGGACAGCAGGTCGGTTGATCCAGAGATCCCCCACCTGGCACCCCAGGATCTGAACTCCCTGGCTCACGATCTCGTGGAGCAGGCGGCTCGGATCCCGCTCGGCCCGGATGTGCCGGGCTGCCTCCGCCAGCGCGTCCAACAGGGCCTCCCGACGACGGCTCTCCTGGAGCAAGGACTCGTAGGCCAGGACCGCGGCCAACTGGGCACTGAAGAGCTCCAGGGGGCGAAGCTGTCTCCGGTCGATGGGGGCCTGGCCGCGGCGATTGTCCACCACGATCTTGCCCCAGAAACGGCCCCCGTAGAGCAAGGGCACACAGGCCCACTCGGGCACCTGGGCCATCCCCAGCTCCTGGAAGCCCGGCGGCTGCCGGTCCACCGCCTGTCGGTCCCTCTCCGTGAAGACCACAGCCTCCCGAGCCTCTCGCAACCGCTGGAGGTACGGGTCCTGGACCTGGGGGATGCGCAGCCCCTGGAAGATGGCTTCCCGCTCGCCCATGCCCACGCAGGCCAGGGCCTCCAGCTCCTGCCTCTCCTCATCGTAGCGGTAGAGGCGTACCCGGTCGAAGCCCAGTTCCTGGATCTGGCGCAACACCGCACGGATGCGCTCCGCCAGGGGTGGCGTATCCTCCCGGGCGAACAACTGGCGGGAGAGGCCGTGCAATCGCTGCAACAGCTCCCCCTCCGCGGCGTGGGCCCGAAGTCGGTGGACCTCGGCCAGATGGTCGATGATGAACTTCAGCTCCTCCACGTAGAAGGGCTTGTGCAGCACCCGGTAGACGCCCGCGTCCAGCGCGGCCTTGGCCCGTTTCGGGTCCCACCCCCATCCGGTGAAGAGGATCACCTCTGTGTTCGGGGAAATGGCCCGGATCTCCTGGGCCAGCTCCATCCCGACGCTGGAGGGCGCGTCCTCGCCCTGGGGGGTGAGCACGTCGTCCACCAGGGCCACGTGGAAGGGCGCCGCGGCCGTGGCCACCGCTTCTCGGGCCTCGGCTGCGGTGGCGGCCTGGACCACATGGTAGCCGGCATGCTTGTGGAGCCAGCGGGCCAGGGGCTCGCGGAAACTGCGCTCGTCGTCCACCACCAGGACCCGGACCTGGGGTGGGTGTTGGCAGTCCCGGGCCGACGGAGATGTCCCTGTGGCGTTCATGGCTCTCCCTCCGATCCCTCTGGATCCACCAGGAACACGGAGACGGGCTCCAGGGGCAGGAGCCCCTGGAAGACCGTACGCACCAGGGGCAGGCTCTCCTCCAGCCAAACCTGCCCCCCCAAGGAAGTGGCCAGGCTGCGGGCGATGGCAAGCCCCAGACCGGAGCCCCCAGGCCGGGTGGTGAAGCCCGGCTCGAAGATATGGTCGCGGTGTTCCGCGTGGACGCCTGGCCCGGTGTCCTCCACCTGGAGCAGGAGCTGTGGGCCCTCGCCCCCATCCACCAGGACGGCCCGGACCCCCAGGACTCCGCGCCACTCTCCCACAGGGGGGAGATCGGCCATCTGCTGCACCGCGTTCAAGGCCAGGTTCAACAGGATCTGGCAGACGGCCATGGCCGAGCCCCGCACCCGCCATCGGGACAGGCCCGGGTCCAGCACGAACTCCAGACGTACCTGTTCCCGGGCGGCCAGAGGACGCAGGACCCCATGGAGCCGTCTCAGGAGCTCGTGGAGGGCCACCGGCCGCTCCCGCTGCTGGGGAGCCAACCCACCGAAGCCCTCCAGGAGATGTCTCAAGGCCTGGACATTGTGCTGGAGGACCGCGATCTCGGCCTGGATCCCCTCATCCACCGAAGACCGGGAGTGGAGGAGGGGTTCCAGGTTGGCCAGGGCCACGTCCATGGCGTTCACGGCATTGGCCATCTCGTGGACCGCAGCGGACGCGAGCCAACCGGCCAACATGACCTGGCTGTGGGCCTCCAACAGGCGGCTGAAGGCCTTTCGATCCAGGGCACCGGCCAGGACCGTGGCCTGGGCCAGAAGCCTCCGCAGATGGCGTCGGGAGAAGCGGCCCGGATCCCGGTGGAAGACGAAGAGAGCATGGACCGGTCGATATGTCCCCCGGACAGGCAGCCCCATGCAGGACTCGAAGGGCAGACAGCGTAGGAGATTGGCGAAGTAGTTCCGACGAGGACCTCGGGCGGCCTGGCGTTCGAAGAGCAATGTTCCCTCCCGGATCACGTCGCCCACGGGGCTGTCTGCCAGGAGGCGGCACGGGGCCATCTCCTGGGGAACTCGTCCCCAGGCCGCGATGAGCTCCACCCGATCCCGGGCAGGAAGCAGGCGGGCCACCAGTCCCGCGTCGGCCTTCACGGCCCGACAGGTCTCTTCCAGGATCTGCTGGACATTCGCCAGCTCCCATGCCTCCGACGGCACCTCCAGCGGGGAGAACGGTTCCGGGTCCCGTACGTTCCGGGCCCCAGATTCGAGGGCCCTCGGAGGAGCTCCGCCTGCCTCCGCCCGGAGGGAGTCGAGCCATGCCAGCAGCTCCTGGGAATCCCAGGGCTTGGGGAAGGTCCACTCCACCCCCATTTCCTGGAGCCGGGCCGCTGCGCTCGCCAGCCGATCCGGAGTGCTGGTGGCCGCCGCTGGGATCTCGGGCCAGCGCTTTCGAAGCTGTTCCAGGAAATGGAGCCCACTGCCGTCGGGCAGGCCCACGTCCACCAGAACGGCGTCGAAGGGACAGGGCCCGGAGTTGGGGAGAAGTTTCTGGGCCTCGGCCAGCGAGATGTTGAGGCGCACATCCCATCCCCGTGCCTGGACCCACCGGGCGAATCCCTTGGCCAGATCTAGGTGGTCCTCCAGGAGGAGCAACTGGGGAAGCGCGGGAGGGTGCCGCCGAACCCGGTGGCAGAACAGCCCGGGGCCGTCCTCCCGCACCCCCAGCTCCTGGGCCAGCCGACGGCCGCGGTGGTCCCGGAGCACCCGCTCCCGAAGGCTCAGGTCCACCTGGCGGATGGTGGGGCGGATAGCGACGATCACCACCTCCACCGAGTCCCCCACCCGGAGCACGTCCTCCAGGCGTGCCACCGGCCAGGGGGCCAGCTCCCGCCGTGGGATGAGCCCGTCGATGCCGGGCTGGAGGGCCACATACACGCCCTGTGGTTCGATGCCCTTGACCCACCCGTGGACCACATCGCCCTCTTGATGGCGCTGGACAAAGGCCTCCCAAGGATCGGCCAGGGTCTGCCGGTGGCTGAGGGCCACGCTGCGTCCGCTCTCCGTGACCCCGATGACCTGGGCCAGGATCCGTTGCCCCGGGCGGACCAGGGTCCGTGGATCCCGATCCTGTTCCAGGGACATCTCCCGACGATGGATCACGCCGGGCCGGCCATCCGGGAGCCGGACCTGGACATATCCCTGGAGAGGCCGTTCCACCTGGACCCACAGAAGCTCTTCCATCAGCGCCTTGGACACTCGAACGACACCCTGAGAGCGTTTCCCGCGGTTCATGGTTCCATGGACAGTCCTGAGAGGGCCCACCATCGGGCTCCGTCCCCACCATCGGGTTCCGTCCACGGGAATCGCCGGAATCCCCGGCCCAGGGGATGGCCGTGGACCCCGGCGGCCCGTGGCCACATCCACTCGCCTCAGTCTCCACTATAGCAGATGAATACCCGGTTCTCCCTTCGAATCTCGTGTCAGAAACATCACCGAGGCGCACAGAGGAGAGGATCCGCGGTGGACCATGGCCCCGCCCCCTCCTCTACCGACAAAGAGGGGGGGTGGAGGAGAAGTAGAGGCAGAGCCAGGCTGTGACCATGGCCGCGGCGCTAAAGGAAAGCCCCACCCAGCCCTCCAAGCCCTCCTGGTTGAGGTACACGGAGAGGGTCGTCAGGGCCATCAGGGTCAGGGCCACCCCCAGCAGCACCATGCCCAGAGCATACGCAAGGGCACACAGGGACAGGAGCATGGGTCTCCCTCCTTTCACTCCGGGACGGACCACGGGGGACCGGTCCGTCCAGGCGACACGGAGCAACCCATTGGCCTGAGCGCCGTCGCTGCCAGACACCTTCCATAAGACCAGTAAAGCAGAAAATGGCGAACCGGAACGAGCAATTCCCGTCCACCTCATTGGGGGGCTACCCACTGTGATATGGGGATTTCATGACAATAGGGGAAGTGTTCCATCGCGGTTTCATCACGGAAAGGAGATCGGGGTGGTGCGGACGGAAAGGCGATCGGGGCAGTGCGGCGTTCCGGCCCATGACGCGCCTCCCGTCCAGGGATGTGGAGCGGAGAGCCGGGGGTTCCAAGCCAGGTGGCCTGGATCGCGCGGGGATGGGTCAACACGGAGGAGGATGGCGATGCCCCGGTGTCGCACCCATCTGGAGAGAAAGCAAGGGATGCGGCGCAGCGCTCTGGGAAAAATCCGCAAGGCACGATGGTCCCAGATGGATCGACACCCATTGGAGCCAGGACCTTGGCCGTTGCTTCCTGCCGCATGGTTCCGCATTCTCCCTGCCTTCCGCGTTCCATTTGACAGATCCAGGCCCCCAACGGTATACTCAGAATGCGGTGCAAGCGGAGTTCTCCCGGCCTGGAGGGATGGCCGAGTGGACGAAGGCGGTAGTCTTGAAAACTACTGTGGCGTCATGCCACCGGGGGTTCGAATCCCTCTCCCTCCGCCTGGACGCTTGCCTCCAATCGAACGTGTGGGGAGGTCGCATAGTCCGGTCGAGTGCGCCCGCCTGCTAAGTGGGTAGGGGTCCACAAAGGCCCCTCGAGGGTTCAAATCCCTCCCTCCCCGCCATTTTGCGCCCGTAGCTCAGTGGATAGAGCGCTTCCCTGCGGAGGAAGAGGTCGCAGGTTCAAATCCTGCCGGGCGTACAGCAGCGCCCGGTCCACCGGGCATGTCCCGAAGCCCTGTCTGTGGACAGGGCTTTTGCGTTCCTCCATCCATACCACAGCCCCTGGAGGGTTCCCCCCATGGCCCGGCCCGAAACCCCCGTCCTCCCGCCTGTCTCCCGGGCGCTGTCCGTCCGGGGCATCCCCCATCGGCTCTTCCGCCATCCCAGGCCCCTCTCCTCCCTGGAACAGGCCGCCGCGGAACGGGGCCAACGTCCCGCCCAGGTGGTGCGGAGCCTCCTCTTTCGACTGGAGGCAGATGCCTACGTGCTGGTGCTGGTCAACGGCTCCCGTCGCGTCGACTGGAAGGCCCTCCGACGGCATCTGGGCCGCTCGCGCATCACCCTGGCCCGGCCGGAGGAGGTCCAGGCGATCACCGGATACGCCGTGGGCACCGTGGGGCCTCTGGGGCTGGCCCAGCCGGTCCCGGTGTTGGTGGACGAGGGCGTGTTGGACCAGGAGGAGATCTCCATCGGCTCTGGGGAACCGGGCACCGCGGTGATCCTGCGGGTGGAGGACCTGCTTGCCGGCCTGGAACGGTACGAAACAGGCCGTTTTGCGGAGGACCCGCAAGCCAACTGACAGCTCGGTGTGCGGAACCGCATAGCCCTGCGCCCGTTTCCTGTGGTATAGTGGAAGAGGACATCGTTGAAGAGGGTGGGCGGCCCCAGGGCCGTCACGTGTTCCTTCTTCCTTCCCCCGAGCCATCTCAAGGTGTTCCCAATGTCCCGTCCCAGACTGGCCCTCCTCGCCCTTCTGCTCACGGTGCTGTGGAACGGTGCATGGGCAGCGGCCGCCCTGCGGGCCCAGGTTGCAGAGCCCCAGGGGGCCGGGCGTTCCACGCCGGAGATCGTGGGCGGCACCGAGGCCGCCCCCGGCGCCTGGCCCTGGATGGCCGCCCTGGTCTTCAGGAACGAGCCCAACGCCTATCTGGGCCAGTACTGTGGCGGCTCCCTGATCGCGCCCCAATGGGTGCTGACCGCGGCCCACTGTGTCCAGGAGATGGATGCCGCGGAGATCGATGTTCTCCTCGGGCGCCACCGGCTGAGCGACAGCGGCGGCCAACGGATCCCCGTGGCCGCGATCACCGTCCACCCCGCCTACAACAACACCACCCTGGACTCGGACCTGGCCCTGCTCCAGTTGAGCCAGGCGGCCAGCTACCCGCCGATTCCCCTGGTCCCTGAAGGAGATACCCTCCTCACCGCGCCGGGCGTGCTGGCCACGGTCATCGGCTGGGGAGACACCCGGCAGAACGGCCAGACAGGCACCTACGCGGACGCGCTCATGCAGGTCTCCGTGCCCATCGTCTCGGCCCAGGTCTGTGGCGCTGCTTACCCGGGCCAGATCACGGACAACATGATGTGCGCGGGCTACCCCGAGGGGGGCAAGGACTCCTGCCAGGGGGACAGCGGAGGGCCGCTCATGGTGCCCGGTCCCGGTGGCGAGGGATGGGTGCAGGCAGGCATTGTGAGCTGGGGCTACGACTGTGCCCAGCCCAACTACTACGGCGTCTACACCCGGGTCTCCCGCTTCATCCCCTGGATCCAGAGCTACATCCAGGGGACATCGCCCACGCCCACCGCCACCCCAACACCCACACCCACCCCAACGCCCACACCCTTTGTCACGCCCACCCCCACACCTCTGCCCACCTGGCCCTCCCGGAGCCACGTGGTGGTGAGCAACGTGCGGGACACCAGCTTCGTGGTCACCTGGCTGGACGAGACCCCGTCTCAGGACCCGGACGGAGTCTACCTGACATCCGACTACAACCAGGACGGGAGCGACCGGTTTCCCGGACGGGGCAACACGGCCCGCTGGGCCCAGGTGGACCGGCTGGAGCCCGAGCGCCTGTACCCCTTCACCCTGATGAACGCCCAGGGTCAGCAGGTAAGCCCCGAATACAACGGCCGCACCGGTCCGGTGCTGGACACCATCCCCCCCAGCGACACCATCTACGGGCGGGCCCTCCGCGCGGACGGCAGCCCGGCCGAGGGCTGTGTGGTGCTCCTGGTGGTAGTGGACGCGGACGGCCAGGACAGCAGCGGACGCTCCGGGCTGCTCTCCGCCGTCACCGACGACACGGGCAGATGGACGGCGAACCTGGGCAACGCCCGCACCGCGGATCTCCGGGCCCCCTTCACCTACTCCCCCAGCGGCGACCAGGTGGAGATCGAGATCCAGTGTAGCCCCATGGAGCGAGGGTTCGCCGTGGTGGACACCGGCCAGGACACCCCCGTGTCGGACATCGTCACCGTACAGGCCACCCAGCGCCAGATGATCTTCATGGACGCGGGATGGAACTTCGTGGCCCTCCCGGGGGAATCCGTGGTGCCCCTGACTGCAAGCCGTCTGTGCGAGCTGCGGGACCTGCAACCGCTGGATTCGCCTCTTCTGTACAGAGATCCGGCTCGCGGGGTGGCCGAGGTCGTCCGTTGGCGCGACGGCGGCTGGGAGAGCTTTGTATGCGACGTTTCCTCCCAGGATTTCCCGCTGGAGCCGGACGTGGGCTACTTCGTGCGCGCGGAGATGGACGGTGCCCTCCTCTGGGTAGGACAGCCTCTCACCACCACCCTGCCCTCGTTCACCGTGGGCTGGAACAGCATCGGCACCACCGGGTGGATCCGGGACCGGGCCTCGGATCTCTGCCAGGCCGGAGTGGTGGAGGTGGACCGTTGGCAGCACAGCGGGTGGGATGGCTACCTGTGCGATGTGGGCATCAACGACTTCGAGCTGGCGACAGCTCGGGGCTATTTTGTCAAGGCCGATTCGGCCACACCGGGCGTACGGCGCCCCACCCTTCCCGCCACGACCCTCTCCCCCCTCCCGGGCGGCCAGGGAGCACTGAGCCAACCCATTGCCGATCTCCAGGTCACCAATCAGCGGGACACGGCCCTCACCCTCACCTGGACCACGGAGGTGCCCACCCAGAGCCGGGTGGAGGTCCTGGCGGACGGACAGCCCCTGGCCGTCTTCTTCGACGATCGGGGCGAGGGCACCGTGGCCCGGCTCCACCATGTGACCGTGACCGGCCTGGAACCGTCCTCGCTCTACTCCCTCCGGGCCATTGCCTGGGACGAGGAGACCACGGCCTTCTACGAGCAGGAGATCGAGATCAGGGCCCTCCCGGTGCCCAAGACGATCCCTCGGAGCCAGTCTGCCTACGGCCGGGTGGTCGATCGGGAGAACCGCCCTGTGGCAGGGGCTCGGGTCCTGCTGGAACTACGGACACAGGGGGCAGGGGAAAGCCTGCCCCTGTCCACCCTGACCGACGCCCAGGGCTACTGGGTGCTCAACCTGGGCAACGCCCGTTGGGAGGACGGTCGCTCCTATCCACTGGAGGAGGACAGCATCGTGGTCATCCGGGTGGAACGGCCCGCCGCTGTCCCCACCCAGGCCGAGGTCTTCCTGGCGGACACCTTCCCCGCGCCCACGCTGGTCTCCGACCTAGCCTATCTCTACATGCCCGTGCTCTTCCGTTGAGCCCGAGGGCGCTCCCCCACGCCGAGGGCGCTTCCGGCCCTGTCCCTGCCCATCCGGCCGCCCCAGGAAGCGCTCTTTGCATTTCCCACGCCCTCTGGTAGACTGGCCCCTGGAACCGCAAGGCTCCGCGGCAGCCTGGCGTGCCCTGTCGCCCCCTCGATGGATCCACCTCCCCAGGGAGGAACGCACCCATCATGGCCGTCCACGGGAATGCAGAGACTGCCTCCTCCACCCTGACCCATCTGGAGTGCGGCGCGTGTGGCGCCACCTATCCGGCCGATAGACCGATGGGCCTCTGCCCGGCCTGCGACAGGCCCCTGTTGGCCCGCTACGACCTGGACCAGGCCCGCCGCACCCTGACCCCCCAGGGCCTGCTTCGCCGTCCTGCCTCCCTGTGGCGCTACGTGGAGGTCCTCCCGGTGCAGGATCGTGCCCGTCGCCTCAGCCTGGGCGAGGGATGGACCCCCCTCCTGCACGCCCGTCGCCTGGGCGAGCACCTGGGCTGTCCGAACCTGTACATCAAGGACGAGGCCCTGAACCCCACCGGCAGCTTCAAGGCCCGGGGGCTGTCCGTGGCTGTCAGCCGAGCCTGGGAGCTGGGCGCCCCGGCCCTCGCGATCCCCAGCGCGGGCAACGCGGCCGGAGCCGCCAGCGCCTACGCGGCCCTGGCCGGGCTCCCGATCCATGTCTTCATGCCCGTGGACACCCCCGCCCCCTTCCAGGTGGAGTGCCACAGCCTGGGGGCCCAGGTGACCCTGGTGGACGGCCTCATCACCGACTGCGGCACGGAGGTGCGGGAAGGGGCCAGGCAACAGGGCTGGTTCGATGTCTCCACCCTCCGAGAGCCCTACCGGGTGGAGGGCAAGAAGACCATGGGCTACGAGCTCGCGGAGCAGCTCGGCTGGACCCTGCCCGACGTGATCCTCTACCCCACCGGCGGCGGCACCGGCCTCATCGGCATGTGGAAGGCCTTCCACGAGATGGAGCGCCTGGGTCTGGTGGGCCCTGAGCGTCCCCGCATGGTCAGTGTCCAGAGCAGCGGCTGCGCGCCCATTGTCCGGGCCTTCCACGCCGGTGCCGACCACGCGGAGACGTGGCAGGACGCCCACACCGTGGCCAGCGGGTTGCGGGTGCCCGCGGCCGTCGGCGACTTCCTCATCCTCCGGGCCCTGCGGGAGAGCCAGGGAACCGCGGTGGCCGTGGAGGACCGGGAGCTCCTGGAGGATGCCCGGCTCATGGGCGCCCTCACCGGGGTCTTTCCCGCGCCAGAGGGTGCCGCCACCCTGTCCGCGCTGCGCCGCCTCCTCCGAGAGGGCTGGATCCAGCCCCATGAACGGGTGGTCCTGTTCAACACGGGCACGGGCCTGAAGTACGCGCATCTGTGGCAGGGAAGGGAGGGGGCCGCGGATTGAGAGGACAGGGCAGGATGCCCAGAGATCGGCCCAGTGCCCTCGGCCCGCCGGGCCCCTTTCCCCAGACACTCGGATCTCTCGTGACCCATGCACCCAACACCTCCGTCCACCGGCGAACCTCCCCTGTACCAGAACCTGGGCCGAAAGTGGCTCGGCGTCACCGTGGCCTTTCTGTTGGCCCTGGCCCTCTTCCTCTTCGTCCCCAACCTCCTCCTGCGGGTGATGTTGGGGGCCGCCATCATCGTCCTGGGACCGATCAGCGTGGTGTTGGGGGCGCTCTGGATAGGCCGCCGATGGTCACGGCGAAGGGATCCCACCTGAGGAACATCCCGGCCAGCTCCTGTCCTCCAGGCTGGCCCCGCCCCCCATCTGAGCCGGGGCGGGGCAGAGGCACAGGGGGAGTCGGCACTCCGGCCGAAACAGGAGACCCGCGTCGCAAGGAGGAAGACGGCTGTGCTGATCATCGACGCCCATCTGGACCTGGCCTGGAACGCGCTGCAGTGGAACCGGGACCTGCGGCTGCCCGCCCACACCATCCGCACACTGGAGGCCAAGACCCCTGGGCGGGGCCGAGCCCGGGGCACGGTGGCCCTTCCGGACATGCGCCGGGGATGGGTGGCCCTCTGCTTCGCCACCCTCCTGGCCCGCTCCACGGGCTGCCCGGAGCCCGATCTGGACTACGGCTCTCCGGCCCAGGCCTTCGGCGTGGCCCGCGGACAACTGGCCTACTATCGGGCACTGGAGGCCCTGGGAGCGGTCCGGGTAGTGGAGGACCGGCCTGGGCTGGATGCCCACTGGGATGCCTGGGTCACCTGGGCCGAGGCAGAGGCCATCCCGGGCATGGAACCTCCCCTGGGCTTGGTCATCGCCATGGAGGGCGCGGATCCCATCCTGGAGCCGGACGACCTGGTGGACTGGTACGCGATGGGCCTGCGGGTGCTGGGCCTCTCCCACTACGGCCGGGGACGGTACGCGGGCGGCACAGGCACGGAGCGGGGGCTCACAGACCGGGGACACGCGCTCCTGGCCCACATGGCCGAGCTGGGCATGCTGCTGGACCTGACCCACCTTTCGGACGTGGCCTTCTGGGAGGCGTTGGACCGCTACCCAGGGCCGGTCTTGGCCTCCCACACCAACGCCCGGGCCTTGGTTCCCCACCAGCGACAGTTCAGCGACGCGCAGATCCGGGCCATCATCGAGCGGGGCGGGGTCATCGGGGTGGCCTGCGATGCCTGGATGCTGGTGCCCGGCTGGATCCAGGGCCCGGGCTCTCCCGAGCCGGCCACGTTGGACAAGGTCGTCGCGCACATCGACCACATCTGTCAGCTCGCGGGGAGCAGCCAACACGTGGGCATCGGCTCCGACCTGGACGGTGGCTTCGGCCAGGAACAGTCGCCTCGGGACCTGGACACCATCGCCGACCTGCAGCGGATCCCCGCCCTGCTGCGTGAGCGGGGGTACACCGAGGCAGACGTGGCCGCCATCGCCCACGGCAACTGGCTGCGTCTGCTGCGTACCGGATGGAGCGACTGATATCGGGAGGCCGCCATCGGCCCCCGGTGCCCTGCCCCCCATCGGACGCGAGCCGACGACCACGACCATCTAGGAGGTCCACCATGCGAAAGGAGATCTTCACCCAACGAGGCGCGCCGCCCATGGGCGTCTACTCCCAGGCCATCCTGGCCAGCGGCCCCACCGTCTACATCTCGGGCCAGGGGCCCATCGACCCGGCCACGGGGCAGGTGGTCCCAGGTGGATTTCGGGAACAGGCCGTCCGGGTCTTCGAGAACATCTCCATCCTGTTGGAGGCCGCGGGGACTTCCTGGGAACATGTGGTGAAGGTGGGGGTGTTCCTGGCCGACCTGAAGGACTTCCCGGAGATGAACGAGATCTACCGCCAGTACGTGTCCACCCCCTACCCGGCCCGGACCACCGTGGGGGCCCAGTTGCCGGGCATCCTCATCGAGGTGGACTGCGTGGCCGTCCTGCCGGAGGGGTGAGCGGAAATCCCGGCCCCGGCGTCCGGCCCAGGCCCTGGGAAATTTCCCCACCGGGCAGCGGACACGGTATGATTGGGATCTTGAGCTGCTCGACCCTGACGACAAGGACGAGACCGGTCCATGCCCGGGAACCTATCCGAACGGTGGTGGGTGGGCCTGTGGGTCGCGGTGTTCGCGGCGACCGGCCTGGCCTACAGCCTGGTGGTGCCGCCGTTCGAGACCCCCGATGAGCTCTACCACTACGCGTTCGCCCGCCATCTGGCCCAGGGCAAAGGCCTGCCCGTCCAGGCCGAGACCGCGACAGGGCCCTGGGCTCAGGAAGGCTCCCAGGCCCCCCTCTACTACGCATTGGTGGCCGGGGCCATCCGCTGGATCGACCAGGACGACTTCGAGCAGGTGGCCGTCCGGAATCCCCGGGCCAATCTGGGCGATCCCACCTATCCCGGCAACAAGAACTTCATCCTCTACAGCGCGCGGAGACGGCCTCTCCAGGACACCGTTCTGGCGGTCCATGTGGCCCGAGGGGTCTCGGTGCTCCTGGGGATCGCCACGCTCCTGTGTACCTACGGCCTGGCTCGGCTGGCCTTTCCCGAGGACCGAGAGACCCGGCTGTTGGCCCTGGCCTGGATGGCCACCTTGCCCCAGTTCGCGTTCATCAGCGCCAGTGTCTCCAACGACAACGTGATCAATGCCCTGGCCGGGGCGAACCTCCTCTTCATGGCCCGTCTGGCCGTGCGTCCCTCCCACCAGCCGGTGCGCCTGCGCGAATGGATGGGGCTGGGGGTCCTCCTGGGGCTGGCCGCCCTGGGCAAGCTCCACGGGCTGGGCCTGCTGGTCCTGGCCGGGCTGGTGGTGCTCCTGCGCAGCTACCTGGAACGGGACCGTTCCCAGCTCTGGCGGGGCGGCGCAGCCGTGCTGGGGATCGCGGGGCTGGTGGCCGGTTGGTGGTACCTGCGCAACTGGCTCCTCTACGGCGACGTGCTGGGGGTGCGCCATCTCCTCACCATCACCGGTCAACGCACGGAACCCCTGACCCTGGGCCGGCTGATGGGCGAGCTGCGGGGCCTGCGGTGGTCCTTCTGGGGGCTGTTCGGCTGGTTCAGCGTCCTGATGCCCCGGGGCTGGTACCGGCTGGTGGACGGGCTCGGCCTGCTGGCCTTCGTGGGCGCATGGTGGGCCCTGGCCCAGCTCCCCCGAGAGCGCCTGCGCCCTAGGGCCCTGCTGAGATCGCCGGTGGCCCGAGTGCACCTCCTGGCCCTCACCTGGCTGCTCCTCTCCCTGGGGCTCATGGCCTACTGGCTCTGGGTGGCCGAAGGAGCCCAGGGCCGACTGCTCTTCCCGGCCCTGCCCGCCTTCGCCCTGGTCTTCGCCGCGGGGATCGGGATCTGGCTGGGCCGGCTGCCAGGCTCCTGGCGGCCGGTGGTGGCCTTGGCCCTGCCGGCCGGGCTCTGGCTCTCCTCCCTCTACGCGCTGACCACGGTGCTGCCCGAGGCCTACGGCCAGGGGCTTACCGGCCAAGTGGTGGCCCAGGTGCCGCCCCGCGCGACCCCGGTGGAACGGGTCTACGGCCCTGGGATCGAGCTGCTCGCGGTGGAGCTGCCCTCCAGGCGCTTTCGCCCGGGCCAGGAGGTCCCCATTGTCCTGTACATGCGCACCCAGGTGCCCCTGGCCCAGGACCACGAGCTCTTCGTCCAGCTCCTGGACCCGGACAACGTGCCCATCGGCAACGTCACCACCCATCCCGGCTGGGGAACCCGCCCCCTGACCCTGTGGCAGCCCGGCGTGATCTATGTGGATCGCTACCAGGTCCAGCTCGCGGACACCATCGATCTCCCCTCCCCCATCCTGGCCCGGGTCTACATCGGCTTCGTGGACCCAGACTCCACCGAGCCTGAGAGCGAAGGGCTGATGCCCGTGCAGGGAGGAGGGCCCAAGATCGAGAGCCGGGTGGTGGGCGTGGTGGAGGTGGAGGCCGGCCCCGAGGGCTACCCGCGTCCAGTGGACCTGCGACCGATCCGGGGAACATGGGCCCCGGGGATCGTCCTCACCGGATACCGATACCCCCGCCAGATCCGGGCTGGACAGCGCCCTCCCCTGCCGGTTACACTGTACTGGGAGACCCGCCGGGCCCTGAAGGCGGACTACACGGCCTTCGTGCACCTGGTGGATCCCCAGGGAGCCTTCGTGGCCACCTTCGACCAACCCCCAGCAGAAGGGCGTTTTCCCACCAGCCGTTGGCGCCCTGGAGACGCCAGCCTGAGCATGTTCCAGATCCCCCTGCCCCCCGATCTGCGCCCTGGAACCTACACCCTGTGGGTGGGGCTCTACCCCTCGGGGACAGACGGCTCCCCACGGGTGCCCGTGGAGGACGCGAATCGACCGGTCCAGGACGAACGGATCCAGCTCGGGACCGTGGAGGTCCGGTGACACCGGGGGAACGAACCGAGATACGGCGCGCCTGAAGGGCCCGGTGGCCCTTTCAGGGGCAAGGACCGAGAGGACAGGTGAACCGCGGCGTGGCCCCGATGAAACAGGCGGAGCGCTTCGAGTGGCTGGAGATCCCCGAGGACACCGGGACCAGAGCCCAGGGGCCGGATCCCGCGCCCGAGGCCACCATGGGCAAACGCTGCCCGGAATGTGGCTGGTTGGACGAGGAGACGGCCACGGTCTGCTTCCGCTGCGGCCATCGATACCATGTGGATCGCACCTGGACGGCCCACATCCAGGCCCTGGGCGTCTCCCTGCCGCCACGGCTCATCGAGACGCCCCAGAACCTGGAGACCTTTTTCCGCACCTACGGCCGTATCCACCCACCGGGTCCGCCCGATCTCTATCGTCTGCGCCTGAACGCGGAACGCCTGCGCCTGAGCCGAGGCTTCGACGTCCTCCTCTGCCTGGAGGACATCGCGGTGGAGCACTACGAGCACCAGTTGGAGGCCGCGCGGCGGGCCCTACGCGACATGCGGGGCCGGGCCCTGCTGGCGGATGAGGTGGGGCTGGGCAAGACCATCGAGGCCGGCATCATCATGAAGGAGCTCATCCAACGGGGCCTGGTGCAGACCGTCCTGGTCCTGACCCCGGCCTCCCTCACCGAGCAGTGGCGGGAGGAGCTCTCCACCAAGTTCCGGGAGGAGTTCACCATCATCCAGCGCCCCCAGCAGTGGGAGGCGGTGCTACGAGCGGAGGAGGGGCGCTGGCTGTGCAGCATGGACCGGGCGAAGAGGCCCCGCCATGCAGAGCGCATCCTGCAGCGGGAGTACGACCTGCTCATCGTGGACGAGGCCCACAAGCTCAAGAACCGCAGCACCGTGCTGTGGCGCTTCGTCAACCGGATCCGGAAACGATACGTGCTCATGCTCACCGCGACGCCGGTCCAGAACGACCTGATGGAGCTCTACAGCCTCATCACCATCCTGGCCCCTGGGCAGTTGGGCACGGTTCGAGCCTTTCGGCGCCATTTCCTGGATCGGGACGATCCCCGCCTGCCACGGAACACCTCTTCCCTCCGCCGGCTCCTCAACGACGTGATGATCCGCAACCGCCGGAGCCAGGTGGACGTGGCCTTCCCCCGCCGGCGGGCCGCCATCTACCACCTGGCCCTCACCGAGCCGGAGTGGGAGCTCTACGCCGGCGTCACCGACTACATCCGCCGACGGTTCCGCAGCCAGGAGAGCAGCAAACACCTCCGCCTGACCCTGGTGACCCTCCAGCGAGAGCTGTGCAGCAGCCCCCAGGCCGTGGCCAGCACCCTGGCCAGGATGGTACAGGACCGGGCCCACAGCCCGGCCGTCCGCCAGGAGCTGGAGGGATTCCTGTCCCTGGCCCGCTCCATCCAGGTGAGCCGGAAGATGGGCGCTGTCCAGGAGATCCTGGAGCGCTTTCCCGGCAAGTTCCTGGTCTTCACCGAGTACCGACAGACCCTGGAGGCCCTGGTGGCCCAGCTCCGGGCCTGGGGGATCCCCACCGTGGGCTTCCATGGCGGGATGGACATCCGCCAGAAAGAGGCCGCCGTCGCCCGCTTCCGCGCGGACGAACAGGAAGGCGGTGCCCGAGTCATGGTGAGCACCGAGAGCGGCGCGGAGGGACGCAACCTCCAGTTCTGCCACCAGCTCATCAACTACGACCTGCCCTGGAACCCCATGCGGGTGGAACAGCGGATCGGTCGGCTCCACCGCCTGGGCCAGACCCGGGATGTGACCATCTTCAACCTGAGCTGCCACGAGACCATCGAGGCCCATGTGATCGATCTCCTGGCCCGGAAGATCCGGATGTTCGAGCTGGTCATCGGCGAGCTGGACCTGATCCTGGGCAACCTGGAGGGCGCCCGTTCCTTCCAGGAGCTGCTCCGTCGCGCCTGGGAATCGGCCGAGGACGACCAGGCCCTGGCCAAGCAGATGGAAGAAGTGGGCGAGATCCTGGTCCGGGCTCGACGCCGTTACGAGCAGATCCGGGAGACCAACCGATACCTGGACGCCGTCCTGGACTGAGCGGCCCACGCCCCCCGAGAGGAAATCCAGAACCATGTCCCCCTTCCATCGCCTCCTCCATCTCTACAACGAGCACGTGCTGCCCCACGTCATCGTGCGCGCGTGTTCCACCCCCGAGATCGCCCGGGAACGGGCACAGGTGGTCCCCGCAGCCGAAGGACGGGTGCTGGAGATCGGGATCGGCGCAGGCCACAACCTGGACCACTACCGTCCAGGCCAGGTCCAGCGGATCTGGGGCCTGGACCCTTCGCCGACGCTCCTGGCCTGGGCCCAGGAGCGCCTTCCCCGCATCCGGATTCCGGTGGAACTGTTGGAGGGGTCCGCGGAGGCCATCCCCCTGGACGATGCCAGCGTGGACACCGTGGTCACCACCTTCACCCTATGCAGTGTGCCGGGTGTACAGGGTGCATTGGCCGAGATGCGGCGGGTGCTCCGCCCTGGCGGCCAGGTGCTCTTTCTGGAGCATGGGGCTGCACCGGAGCCCTGGATACGCCGTCTCCAGGATCGTCTCAATCCGGCCTGGCAGATCGTGGCCGGGGGGTGTCATCTGAACCGCCCTATGGATCGGCTGTTCCGGGAGGCAGGTTTCCGGCTGGCAGAGCTGCGCGCGGAGTACGGCCTGGGCCCCCGAGTGGTGGGATTCCTCTACAAGGGGAAAGCTCGACCCCGGTAGTTTTCGACGTGCCGGTGGAGCCAAGAAAAAAGCTGATCCTGACGGGGGAAACAGGACCAGCTCAAAATGTCGTCGGAAACCCTGTCGTGGCGGGCCCAGCTCCTTCCCAGGCCCTATCCAGCCTAGCTACCCCCACTATACTACGGAACGCCGCCCCCATGTCTGGATGTTTTCTCCGAATTTCAGTAATTCGCGATTCGAGCCAAACGGAGGAGTGAGCATCCTCCGATGTGGCATTGCCCCTCTGGAATCGGCATCTGAGGATGCCGACTCCTCTACGAATTCGTGAACTGCTGAGTTGGGCAGCATTTGGCACGGACAGGGGAACCTCTGAGCTAGCCGAGCCCCAGAACACCCTGGCCCAGCAGCCACAGCCCCAGCCCCACCAGCATGCCGCCCCCGGCCAGAAGAGCGCCGCGGTAGAGACGGGCGTGGAGCCGATGTCGGGCCCGGGCCATGCCCCAGGCCAACACCACCTTGCTCCCCACCAGACACAGGTAGAAGCCCGCCGGAAAGGCGATCGCCCCGACCCAGCCCCCGGCCGCGTAGCGGAGTGTCAGCGGCCCCCCCACAGCGAGCCAGAACAGCCAGGGGTGCGGGCTGAGCAGGTTCACCAACACACCTCGCCCCAGATCGTGACGGGCCTTGAACGCCTCGGCGGAGAGGGCCAGGGCCTGAGGGATGCCCCGCCATACCTCCACCCCTAGATAGACCACGAAGAGTCCCCCCAATGCGGTGACGCCCTGGAGAAAGAGCGGCGGCAACCGGTCCAACACCCAGAGCGAGAGCAGGATGACGGGGAGATCCGAGAGGAGCGGAGCCAGGGCCACGGCCAACCCGGCCCGGAACCCCCGCTGGAGGGCCGTGGTGACCACCAGGGTCAACAGAGGGCCCGGGCTGAGCCCGGCCGCGAGCCCCAGCCCGATCCCCATCAGAAGGGCCTGCACGGTGGCTGCCCCTACCCGAGCCCCACCCGCCCCAGGAGGGCCAGGAGCAGGAGGCCCAGGACAGAGAGGCTCCCTGTGGCCAGGATGATCAGACGCAGGATCTCGCTGGCCCATACGGCGGGCAGGAAGAAGGCCAGGCCCCCCAGAATGCCGGCCAGGGGCACGGTGGCAATGAGCACCATCCGCACCATGAGCGGCAGGGGGTTCTGAAAAGGGACCTGTTGGCGATTGGTCCAGCGGACCAGATCGACGATGCCCCACATGGGATACACAGCCCCCCCCAGGAGGAGGAGCACGCCGACGAGCTTCAAGCCCATGGCCATCTCTCCTGCCACCGAAACGCACTGCCCCACTCGAACACACCCGGCCCCTGTCCCGGGCTCGGAGGCCGGGTCTTCGGACACACCATGGTACATGAGATCGGGGGAACAGGGCAAGCGCTGGGGGATTCCTGGGGACAGCCTGTGGGGGCCCCTCCGTGCCCAGAGGCCCCCACCGAGATCAGGCCACCTCCGCGGGCAGGGGGACCATGCGGGGGCAGGGAGCAGCCGGGACCGGCATGGCCATGGCCACCGCGTCGTACACGGCCCCCAGATGGGCGGCATGTTCGGCCATGCTGGGCCCCGGTGTCACGTGGCGGGCCATCTCCTGCAACCGCTCCGGTGCCGCCGCCAGCTCGGCCAGGAGCTGGGCCAGCACGTCCGCGTCCCCCGGAGGGAAGAGCCGTCCCGTGTAGCCGTCCCAGACCTTCTCCGGCAGTGCGCCGAGATCGCTGGCCAACACCGGCACGCCCACGCCGTAGGCCTCCTGGATCACCAGGGGCGAGTTCTCATACCACAGAGAGGGCACCACCAGGCAGTCCAACTGGCGCAGACAGGCCCCCACCTGATGGGGCTGCACCAGGCCGGCAAAACGCACATAGGGGTGCCGCACCTGGGCCTTGACCTCGGCCACATAGTCGGGGAACAGGGTCTCGCTGCCGTAGATGGTCAACGATGCCTCGGGGCCCAGCCGGTTGAAGGCCTGGACCAGGACGTGGACGCCCTTCTGCCAGGCCAGAGCGCCCAGGAAGCCGAAATGAGGGCGGACCGGCGGTTCGGGCAGGAGTGGCTCCTCGGAACGGAGAAGTTTCTCCTCGTCCAGGCCGTTCTCCACCACGATCAGCCGCTCCTCGGGAAACCCCTGCTCCACGTAGAGGCGCTGGAGAAAGCGGCTGGGAGCAATGAACAGATCCACCTGCTCGGCCATCCGACGCAGATAGTGGTTTCGGTAGGCGAAGGGAAGGGCCACCAGAGGACGGAGGGCCCGCATCCACTGGAGGTCGGCCCGCTCTGTCGCGCAGTCCACGCAGTTGGAGCAGAGGGCATCGGGCCCCTTGCACGGGGTCCGATCGGGGCGGACGAGCTGGCTGTTGGCGCAGAAATACCAGTAGTCGTGGAGGGTCACCAGACGATAGGCCGGAGCAGCCAGCTCGATGAGCCGGGCCGACACGCCCTGGACGTGTTGAAAGTGGACGATCTCCGGCTGGGCATGGTCCAGAAAGGCCTGGAAGGCCCCCTCGAACCCCAGATCCCGGAAGGTGTGCCAGTACTGGCGGACGGGGTCTTCCCCCAAGCGGTCCGGCGGCAAGGGCACCCGCCACAGGGACACCCCCTCGCGCTGGACCGGGTTCGGACCCACGGGGGGGTGAGGGGCCGGGTAGAAGATGTGCACCTGGTGGCCAGCCCGGGCCATGTGCCGGGCCAGGCTCCAGGTGTAGACCTCGGTCCCGCCGATGCTCTCCGGCGGGAACTTGTGCACCACGTATGCGATCCGCTTGCGCCGCTCCGGAGGAACCGGGGACGGGGTCGTTGGAGAGGCCGAAACCCCGGGCAGGGGCGCGCGGCTCCGAGGTTCATGGACGGGCGTCCCGGATCTGTTCCTCAATGGTCCGCAGTCGTGCATAGGTCCGTTCCCAGGTGTAACGCTGCGCTTCCTGCCGGCCTCGACGGCCCAGGCGACGGGCCAGGTCGGGGCATTGAAGCAGCCGTTCCAGGGCCTGGGCCAACGCCCTGGGCTGGCCGTAAGGGATCTGGAGGCCTGAGACCTGGTGGTGCACCCGTTCGGCCAGCCCGCCGGCCCGGGCCACCACCACGGGACAACCGTGGAGCCAGGCCTCCAGCACCGCCAGCCCGAAGGTGTCCACCCGGCTGGGCAGAGCCAGCACCCAAGCACCGGCCAGCAGCGCGTGTTTGGTCCTCTCGTCCACCACCCCCAACAGACGCACCCGATCCCGCCAGGGGGAATCCAGCGCCCGAACCGCCCCCGCCAGGGCCTCCTGCTGGGGCCCCGCGTAGACCAGGTCGAAGGTCCAACCGGCCTGCCAGAGGTCTGTGGCAGCCTCCAACAGGGTGAAGGCCCCCTTGTCCCGGGTGGCCGCGCCCAGGAAGAGGACCCAAGGCCCGTCCAGCCGGTGGCTCCGGCGCAGCCGCTCCACATCCCGGTCGGACGGGGGTGGCTCTGGGGGGGCAACCCCCAGGGGGATCCGATGGATCCGCTCCGGCAGGACCCCCAGCTCCTGGAGGACCCGAGCCTCGGCCCGGGCCAGGACCCACACAGCCCCGGCCTGACGATAGGCCTGGACCTGGTGGGGCATGGTGAAATGGGCCTGGATGGCCGGGCTCCCCGTGTGGATCAGGGGCACGGCCACAAAGGGCCGCCCCAGGCGCTGGGCCGTGGTCGCCGCCTGGACGAACAGACCGTCCCAGGAAGCGTCCACCAGATAGACCAGGCAGGCCCTGCGAACAGCCGCCTCCAACTCCGATTCTAGCGCCACCAGGGGAGGCATCCAACGGGCGATATGTCTCAACAGCAGGGTGCCTCCGGCCGTCTGCCCCACCCGGACCCGGTTCAGCCAGGGGCCCAGCCGGCGCAACAGGGCAAACCGATAGGGCGCGGGCCAGGGATGGCGGAGGCCCAGCCGATGGACGGCCACACCCCGATGGACGGTCGGGCCTGGCGGCAGGGCCTGGGCCGGCGGCGACCAGAAGTCCGCAGCTCGACGGGCGGTGGTGGTCAGGACCGTGACCGGCCGGCCATCGGCCCTCATACAGGCCGCCAAGCGTTCCACCAAGGTCTGTGCGCCCCCTACAGACGGCGCATAGGCCGGCACCACGAAGAGGGTATGCATGGAGGAGACGGTCAACGGAACGGCCCCCTGGACAGAGCCCCCAGCCCCTTGCTCATGGTCTGTGGCCGGTTCGCTGCTCGTCCGCCAGGGCCAGGCGGGCCTCCAGTTCCCGGATCCGGGCGGCCAGGGCCATCTCCTGCCGTTGGATGTAGAAGAGGACCAGCCGATGGAGAGCCATCCGCATCGGTCGCCACAGGGTTCCGAGGCCAGGGATCTGTTCCAGGCGGGAGGGCATCAGCACGGGGTGGATCGACCTCGCCGGCCAGCTCGTGTCCACCGGGCCCTGAGCACGGGTGGACAGGTACAGGCCATGCATGCCCAGCGCGAGGGCCAACAGCTCCCGAGCAGGGGCCTGGGCCCATCCACACTCCAGGGCCATGACCACGGCCTCCAGGTAGGCCTGGGCCACAGAGCCGTCCAGATCGCCGGCGGTGGCCACCGCCGCGTAGCCCTGTTCCGCGGGCAGGAAACGCTGCAACACCTGGAGACGAGAGCTGTGTTTGAGGACGAAACGTAGACGGCCCCGCAGCCGGGCCTGGGCGGTCCGGAACCTGTCGCGGAACGCGCTGCCCTCCACATGGGTCAGGGTAGCATCCGGCACATAGCGGATGCTGTAACCTCTCTCTCGAATCCGCCAGCAGAGGTCCACATCCTCGTAGTACCCCGGCGCGAAGCCCTCGTCCAGGAGCCCGACCTGGGCCAACACCTCCCGTCGCAGGGCCAGGCCGGCTCCGGTGACGAAGTCCACATCCGCAGGCCGCCGCCATCGGGACGCGGGGCGTTCCCCATGGCCTCGATGGCGGGCCAGCCCCAGTGGCCAATCCACCCACCCCCCTCCATGCTGGACGGTGCGCCGATCTGGAAAGAGGGCCAGCCCTCCGGCCGCACCCACTCTGGGGTCGGCCAGGGCCGCCAACAGGGCCGACAACCACCCTGGATCCACCTCCACATCCTGGTTGACCAGGACCACCACAGGGCCTCGAGCCCGCCGCAGCCCCTGGTTGCAGGCTCCGGGGAAGCCCTGGTTCTCCCCGGTGGAGAGCAGCGTCACCTCTGGAAAGGCCTCCACCACCGTCTGGGGGCCGGCATCTGTGGAGCCATCGTCCACCACCAGGATCTCCCCCCGGACAGCCGCGGCCGCCAGGGTGGCCCGGAGGCTGTTCAGACAGGCTCGGATCCAAGGTGCACCGTTCCAGAGGGGGACGATGAACGAGACCTGGGGTTCAGCCATGCAGCACCGCCTGGATGGCTCGAAGCCAGTCGCCGGCCCGACGGTCCAGGATCCGCTCCCGCAGCAGGAAGGCCCGGGCGTTGCGGGCCAGCCGGATCCGTTCCTCCGGATGGTCGATCAGATACAGGAGAGCCTGCACCCACGCCTCGGTCCGGTTGTCCACCAGCCAGCCGGTGACGCGATGGTGGACCGTCCGGCCGTAGACGGGCTCCCGGCTGGCGACCGTGGCTGCGCCCAACGCCGCGTAGTCCAGGAACTTCACATCCGACTTGGCTTGGTTGAAGGGTGTGGGCGCCAGGGGAGCCAGCCCGATGTCCCAACGCACATGCCCGGTGAACCAGGCCAGAAAGGCCGGGTACTCCACCGGGTATCCCTGCCAGAAATGCACCGGCATGGGCAGCCCGGCCAGCGCCTCCCGGGTTCCTGCTCGGGCCGCCCCACCGATGATCTCCAGGGCGATCTGGCCCTTCCGCCGGGCCGCTACCTCTGCCAGGGCCGGGATCACCAGGGCCAGATCCTCGTCGTGGGTGGCCGTGCCCATGTAGCCCAGCACGGTCCGTCCCGGCCCGGGGGGCCTGGGCAGTGTACTCCAATCCCGCAGGATGAGCAATTGTTCGTCCAGGGCCGGAGGCAGGACCTGGATCCGGGAGGCCCGATCCTGCAGCCGGTGGGCCAGGGCCGGGGTGGAAACCCAGACCGCATCGGCCTCGGCCAGCCACAGATCCAACACCTCCTGGAAGCCCTCCGGCCGCTCCGCCGCCCGCTCAGGAGGCAGGGCCCACAGGTCGTCGTCCAGATGGAGGACCAGCCGGGCCTTTCCCCGACGCACATCCCGGACCAGGGCCTCGGCCCGGCGTCGATCCACCTGGGGATGCCACAGCCGATCCACCACCACCAGCTCCGTCTCCTCCCCCGCATAGGTGGGGCGGACATACACGTGGATCCGCTCCCGGACCCGGGGATGGGCCAGGGGACGCAGCAGGCGCAGGTGGGCGGCCCCCGTGGGCAACCCCACCGGCGTGAACTCGGGAAGGACCACGACACGAGGGATCATGGGCCGAAGAGCACCTCCAGGATCCGGTAGGCCGCATGTTCCGGCGCGTGTCGACAGACATCCCACACAGCCCGTCGGCGGATCTGCTCGCGGAGGGCCCTCTCCTCGATCAGGCGGCAGAGGGCCCGGTAGCAGCTCTCCTCGGAACGGGTGTCCACCACCAGGGCATTTTCCCCGTGGCGCGCGTAGCTGGTGGCGCCCCCGCAGGCCGGCACGATGACGGCCGCGCCCGCGGCCATGGCCTCCAGCCCCGTGAGGCCCATGGCCTGGTAGGTGGAGAAGTCCACGAAGATGTCCGTATGGCCCAGGAGCCAGGCCACCTGAGGCGGCGGGATCACCCCGGCCAGGCGCCAGTCGAAGTCCTGGGGAAGGGCCGCGAACCCCGGATCCGCGGGGTCCACGCCAAAGAGGGTGATCTGCACCCGAGATCCGTAGCGCCGGGCCACCCGGCGCAAGACCCGCATGGTGATCGCGGGGCCTCGCCGGGGCGAGCTGGGCCGGATCATGGCCGCGAGCCGCAGGGCCGGACCGTCGGCCTCCCAGGCATCGTCCCGGGGACAGAAGCGCTGGAGGTCCACGGAAGGCCCCACCACGGCCGGGCGGATCCCCACCAGCCGCTGGAGCTCTGCCCGGTTCCAGGCGGTCTTGGTGAAACATCGTATCCCGGGAACGGCGGTGTAGCTGGCCAGGGCTCGACCCTGTTCCGGGCTGCCCCGGGGGAAGAAATAGGCCTCCACATCCTGGATGTAGTACCCCAAGGACCGTTCCTGGCCCTGGAGCGGTCGCAGCCAGTCCAGGCTCTCGAACCAGGTGGCCACCACCGCGTCGTAGCCCGGGGCCAGAAGAGGCACGTCCTCGGGCCGACCGAAGAGGACCGGCAGCTCCAGGTCTGGGTAGCCCTGGAGGAAGCCCGGCCGTTTCGTCTCCAGGTTGAAGATGGCCACCTCCACGCCCATGGATGCCATGGCCCGGGCCTCGGTGAGGACCACATTGGCGCCTCCGCCCGGGGCATCGGCCGGCAGGAGGAAGAGCACCCGCCGCCCTGCGAAACGTCGTCGTCCCTGGTGCAGACGCTCCAGACGAGAGGGTAGGGCGGCCACCCGAGCCCGGATCCCCTCCAGAACCAGGCCCTCCCGGCAGTAGGCCACGCCCCGCTCGATGGCCTCGGGGGGGTGAAGCTGGCGCAACACCCGATCGGCGTGGGCACTGAGCTCCCGTCGGCGACGATGGTCGTAGCTGCGAGACTGGGCGTGGTAGACGAAGGTGTCGTCGGCCAGGGCCAACCGCCAGCCCGCGGCCCTGGCCCGCAGCGCGTAGTCGTTCTCCTCGCCGTATCCCTGGGGAAAGTGGAGCTCGTCGAACAGGCCCACCTGGTCCAACACATCCCGACGGATGAGGAGACAGAAACCGTTGAGGAAGGGCATGGCCGGGTAGAGCCGGGAGGCGTGGGCACCGAGGGCCTGGGACCAGGTGTCCAGGTCCAGGCCGTTGGGCAAGGGGTTGTCGGCCCAGTCGTCGCCCAGGCTGACCCGAGGCACGGACTGCCAGGAGGCGGTGTTGGAGAGAGGGCCCACCAGGCCGATGCGAGGGTGGCTCTCCGCGCAGGCCACCAAGCGATCCAGCCAGCCTGGGGTGACCGCGGTGTCGCTGTTGAGCAGCAGGACGAAGGCCGCGTCCGTCCGGCGCAGTCCCCGATTGGCGGCCCGGGTGTAGCCCAAGGGCTCCTCATGGCGCAGGAGCACCACGTGCTCCCGCTCCCGGGCGAACTCGGCCAGGAAATCCCGGGTGGGCGGAGCGCTGCCGTCATCCACCAGGATGAGGCGATACGGCGGCGCGGTGTGTTGTTCCACCGAGGCCAGGCAACGCCGCACCTCCTCCAGCGCGTTGTGGACACAGACCACGATGTCCACAGGCGCCGTGTGGGGGCTCACCGGCGGACGCTGGGGGATAGAGGGAATCTGGACGGGACCGCGACGATGGCCAGGGGCCAGGCGTCGTCCCAGGGCCTGTGCCCGCCAGTGCACCTCTCCCCGCAGGTGGTGCACCAGCCCTCGAGCGCCCCGTTCCTGGACGATCCGCAGCCAGCCTGCCACCATGGCCCCCAGCCGTTCGCGACGGCTCCCAGAGGGGAGGAAGCGGGCCCGAGCCCGCTGGAGGCCGACGAGGACCGCGTAGCCGGGGCTCTGTTCCAGGGCCTGCCAGCGCCGGGCCATCTCCTGGAGCCGCTCCTCCAACGTCCGCTCCCGCTCGCGCCAGGTGGCGGCCCGTTCCTCCAACCGCCAGAGCTGGTGGACCGCCTGGGCGTAGCGGTGGTCCCCCTCCTGGAGCATCTCCCGCAGGGCCCCCATCTCCGCCCGCTCCCGGAGAAGGGTCCACCCCATCTCCAGGAGGACCTGGTGGAGGTCTCCATCGAACCGGCGCAGGAGGAACAGGCCCTCGCGGACCAGTTCCGGTGGGGCGAGGGGGTCCGGGAGGAAACGGTGGCGGGCCAGGACGTCCAGCTCCGGGCCGGGGATCCCTTCTTCCCGGCCCGCGGGCCCCGGGGAGATCAACAGCACGGCCTGGGTAGAGCGGGCCAGGTGTTCCGCCCAACGGACCCGAAGCCCGGGATCCGCGGGCATGGTAGCCAGGATGGCCAGGGCACAGGGATCTGGCCAGGCCGCCTCCAGCGGGGAAGAACAGGGAACCAGATGGACCCCCCAACGGGCCAGTGCCGGCAGGTCCAGGATATCGGTACATCCCACCGCGGGGACGGGGTGATCCGGGCGGATATGGTGGACCACCCAGACGATCCACCGGGTCGGAGACGCCAGGGATGGATCGCCTTCGCCTCCCGGGGCTTCGGGCAGAGGATGGACGTTCATGGGGGGCGTTCGCGGGTCGTGCATTGGCCGCGGTCGAAGGCCCACACCTGGGCCGCGTCTTCCTGATGCACCAGGGTGAAGCCCGGATGGCCCTGGAGCCAGATCTCGGGGATCAGAGGCGTTGCCCCATAGCCTACCCTTCCCCGCCGTTGCCCCAGGTAGACATGGGTGATGCCCCGTTCACACAGGGCCTGGGTCAGGGCTTCAGGCTGGCCCTGGGTGGCCGCCACGTCGATGACCGTCTGGCGCACCTGTTGTTGGAACTCGGGCGTGGGTCCCTGTTCCGTCGCGTAGAGCAGGGGAGGCAGGGTGCTGTCCCGCTGGGTGTAGAAGGGCAGCCACCAGCCGGCGTCCGAACCGACGGCCACACTGTCATTGTAGGCCAGAAATCCGTTGACCAGGAAACGAGATTCCTCGGGGATCTCCGCCCGGATCCACCGGAAGGCGGCCACATCGCTCCAGGTGACCATCTGGAAGAAGGGATCCACCACGGTGAGCTGCGTCCGCGCCCCCACGGCCAGCAGGGGCAGCCAGGTGGCCGCGACCAGGAAGGAGCCCCAGGGATATCGAACCGTGAGCCCACGCCACAGGGTGCCCAGCAGCCAGCCACCGAACAGGGACAGGGGGATGTAGACCGCGATGACCAGCAGGAAGTTGGTGATCCAGCCGCTTCCAGGAAGGCCGAACAGAAACGGATTGGTGGCCAGGAAGATCAGGGCCCCGAAGAGAAGCCAGGGGATGGCCAGGGCCCGCCGCCATCTCAGGGCCAGAAGGACGGCCAGGATCCCGCCTCTCCAGAGCCAGGCCGGGTAGTGGAGGTCCAGGCGACGCCACACGCCCAGCTCGGCGAGAAAGGCCGCGTACCGTTCTCCCCGGTATGCGGCGATGGCCGTGGCCACGGTCATCAGGCGACCTGTCCGCACCCGGAAGAGCCAGGGGGCGATGGCGAGCCCCGCAATCCCCCCGGTGACGGCCAACAGGCCCAGCCGGAGGGCCCATTCCCGCGGAGAGCGCCGATGGCTCCACAGCCCCCAAAGGGCCCAGGCCAGGCCGGCCACCACGGCCACCGTGGCCACCCGGTAATGGGTCAGGCCCAGGCCCGCGGCCAGGATCCCCACGAGGGCCAGGAAACCCGGGCCCGGCCGTTCCCGCTCCGTCCACCAGACATCGAAGGCCCAGAGCAGACCGGGAAGCACGATCTGGCCGGCCATCTGGGTGTAGCGCCCCCAGTTCACGTAGTAGGCGGGCAGGGGCGAGAGGAGCCCACCGATCAGGAGGGCGGCCAGGCCGGCCCAGCGATTGCGTCCGCTCAAACGCACGGCCAGGGGCACGAGGGCCACCACGGAGAGGGCGTTCAGGACCTGGCCCGCCTCCAGGACCGCCCGGGGGGTGGTGGCCGGCTGCCCCGATGTGGTCAGGAGGCTCCACAGGGCTGCAGCGGTGTGGAAACCGAAATGGTAGGTGAAGCTGTCCATGGGCGCGTAGGGCTCCCAGGAGGTGAAGAGCCCCCCACGGTCCAGCAACAACTGCACGATGTAGGTGTGCTGCACCGAGTCTCCCCAGAAGGGGGCAGGCAGGGTGCGGACAGGCAACAGGCGGACGAAGAACACCAGGATCAGGGTGATCCCGAACAGGAGATCGAACCTGTCCCTGGGGCGCCGGAGCCGCGGACGGGCTCCGCGGAACCTCCAGACCAAGGCCAGCAGGCCCAGGCCGGGCAGCGTACCGGCCACCCAGCCCAGAGGGCGAACGCCCAGCACATTGCCCCAGAGGAGCACCAGGGGATACAGCGCCGCGCTGACGGCCACCGAGAGGCCCAACCAGGACTCCCAGTGCCTCGGGGCAGCCGACCCGGCCAGGAGAAGCCCTCCCAGCCCAGGGAGCACGAAGAGGTACCCTGCGAGGAGGAGGGCCAGGAACACCGCCAAGGCGAAGCGAACCAGGTCCTGGGCCATGTCCAGGAGCCCGTAGCGGGCCCGCAGGCTCAGGTCCCCGTCCAGGGGTCGGTGGTCCGCGTAGCGGCTGCCGTCCAGATAGGCGTCGCCCTCTGCGAAGGCCACCTGACCCTGGGCCCCTTCCAGGAAGAAGTAGTAGCGCCGACCGTGGGAGTCCCGTTGGGGGGGAAACGCGAACCGCACGTAGCCTGCCCTGGAGGGCAGGGGGGCCTGGGCCTGGAGAAGGTCCACGGTCTCCCCGGGGACCCGCAGATGCAGGGTGACGGTGACCGGCTCGGCAGCGGAGGAGAGCTCGGGATCCGGCACCAGGTAAAGCTCCAGCCCGGTCAGGCCCGCATGGAGCGCGACGAAGGTCTGCCCCGGCCGGGTGGCCAAGGGCTGGAACCCCTCGCGCTGGGGCTGGATCGTTCGGGTGAGGGCCGGTGTCGGCCGGCAGCCAGCCAGGACCAGGGCCAGCGCGATCCCCAGGAGCCCGAGGCCACAGAGGCGGTACGGCGTGGACATGGGTGGGCTAACGGAGGTGGTTGTAGCGTTGGAGGACGGCCTGGGGTGAGGCCACAGGCTGGGTCCACACGTACCAGTTGGCCACGTTCTGCCACCGCCCCTGGATACGGCGACGCTTGCGCAGGAAGTGGGGCAGCCGACGCAGGCCGTCGATCCGTCCTCGGATGGGGGCCGTGTGGCGCAGGCGCACCGCGCTCATCAGCGCGGAGAGCAGGTCGTAGGCCAGGATGAGCGGCAGATAGCGCAGCAGCCAGGGCATGGGATAGTTCTTGACCACCAGCCAGATCTTGTTGCGCCCCAGGAGATAGTGTTTGAGGGGGGATGCCTGCCCCAGGGTCGCGGAGTGGACGTGGTAGACCCGGGCCCTGGGTTCCAACAGACAGCGCCATCCGGCCAATCGAGCTCGCCAGGCCAGGTCCACGTCCTCCAGGTAGGCGAAGAAGTCCTCGTCGAAGCCGCCGATCTCCTCCAACATGTGGCGGGAGTAGAGGGCCGCGCCGCCACAGGCCCCGAAGACCTCCACGGGCTCGGTCTCGTCCCGTCGGTCCAGCTCGCCCCCCCGCCAATCCCAGGCGATACAGGCCCGGTCGATGGCGATGCCGGCCGAGTTGATGCGCTGGGGGGCGTGGGCGAAGAGGAGCTTGGCCGCGACCATGCCCACATCGGCCCCGCTCTCGCCGGTACGTAGAAGGTGTTCCAGCCAATCTGGCTCTGGCCAGGCGTCGTTGTTGAGGAGCGCGATCCAACGGCCCCGGGCCACCTGAAGGGCCTGGTTGCAGGCCGGCGCGAAGCCCCGATTGCAGAGGTTGCGCATGACCGTGCAGGCCAGCCCGTGCTCCCGACAGTAGGTCTCCACCAGCTCCGGGGAGCCGTCCTGGGAGCCGTTGTCCACCAGGATCAGCTCGAAGTGCCCGTAGGTCTGCTCTCGCAGGGCGCCCAGAAGACGAGGAAGATGGTGGGCGCCGTCCAGGTTGATCACCACCACGCTGACGTGCACGGAGCGGGAGGGGGCGGTCTGGGGCTGGGCAACCTGGAGCGGCTGGGGGAGGCTACCCATCCGCGGCGTGTGGGACGTGGTCATCGTCGTTCAGGCTACGGGCATCGGTCGGGCCGGGGGCGGAGTGGACGGGTTCGGCCGGCACGGGCCCAGTATATCACAGGCCTCCAGGGCCACCTAACCCGAAGCCCACCCCACCGCCCGGGAGGGCGCTTCGGGAACGGCCCCGATCCCTTCGGCCCTTCCCCCGCCCATGGAGTGGCCTGTGCGCAGGATGCCCCAAGCCGCGGGCCATCCTGGGGGGGGGCACCCTGGGCCCGAAAAACCTCGATTGACACCCCTCTCGGCCTCGGGGTATACTGGAAGCACTGGTATAGACCACGCGCGCTCCGAGGCCATGATGGGCAGCGGATCCTCGGCCTATCCGAAATACTACCGGCTCATGGAACACATCCGAGCGGGCATCGCCCAGGGTGTCTGGAAGCCCGGCGACACCATCCCCTCGGAACGGGAGCTGAGCGAGCGGTTCGGGATCAGTCGGATGACCGTGCGCCAGGCCATCCACCGGCTGGTCCAGGAGGGCCTGTTGCGCCGGGAGCATGGCCGGGGCACCTTTGTGGCCACTCCCAAGCTCCGCCAGCACCTCACCCGCCTCACCGGCTTCACCGAGGACATGCGCCAGCGAGGGCTGCGCAGCCGTTCCCAGGTGCTCCGCCTGGAGATGGTGGAGCCCTCGCCGGATGCGGCCACTGCCCTGCGGCTCCGGCCCTGGCAGTCGGTGCTCCTCCTGGAACGGCTGCGCCTGGCCGAGGAGGAACCCATCGCTCTGGAGACCTGCTACCTCCACTTTCCGGGAAACACGGGGCTGCTCACCCGGGACTTCACGGCCTCCTCCCTCTACCACACCCTGGTGGAGGAGTTCGAGGTGATTCCCTCCCGGGCAGAACAGCAGGTGGAGGCCGTCCTGGCCACGGCCCGGGAGCGGAAGCTGCTCCACCTGCCGCCCAACAGCCCGGTGTTGCGCAACCGCCGGGTCACCTACGACCAGCACGATCGTCCCTTCGAGTACACCGAATCGGCCTATCGGGGCGATCGGTACGTCTTCTACGTGGAACTGACCACTCGATAGGCGTTGTCCGCATCCCGAACGGCTCTCTCCGTCCCTTCCACACCATCAAGGAGGCAATCCCATGGCCCACAGACCTCGGCTCCCCACAAGAGGCGTCAGCCGTCGTGAGTTCCTCCGTCGAAGCGCCCTGGGGCTGGGCGCGTTCGCCCTGACCGCCTGCGCGGCCCCAGCGCCACCCCAGGCAGCCCCGGCCGCGCCCCAGGCCGGGGGCGCCCCCGCGCCCCTGGGCCCCAAGCCCGGCGGCACCTTGGTCGTCGGCAAGTCCGCGGAGGCGGTGGGGCTGGACCCCCATCTGGTGACGGCCCGCTCATCCTTCGAGATCATCGCCCAGGTGTACAACCAACTGGTCGACCTGGACGACGATTTCCTGCCCGTGCCCGAGCTGGCCGAGCGCTGGGAGAACCCCGACGACCTCACCTTCATCTTCTACCTGCGCCCCGATGTGGTCTTCCACAACGGGCGGCCCCTGGTGGCCGAGGACGTGAAGTTCAGCTTCGAGCGCATCACGGACCCGGACGTGGCCTCCCCCTGGTCCTCCCAGCTGGATCTGGTGGAGAGCATCGAGACCCCGGACGAGCGGACGGTGGTCATCCGCCTCCGCGCGCCCTTCGGCGCGTTCATGTCCACCATCGCCAGCACCTGGGCGGCCATCGTCCCCCGAGAGGCCGTGGAGGCCAACGGCGACCTCCAGCGGGTGATGGTGGGCACCGGGCCCTTCACCCTGGAGGAGTTCGTGGAGGAGACCCGAACCGTCCTGGCCGCGAACCCGGACTACTTCGACGGGGCCCCTCTGTTGGACAGGATCGAGTACCGGATCATCCCCGACGAGGCCGCCCGGATCGCGGCCCTGCGGACCGGGGAGATCCACATGACCGCGCTGAGCAACGCGGCCTCGGCAGGGTTGGCCGCCCGCAGTCCGGGCGTCTCGGTCCACAGCCAACAGACCACAGACTACTACCTGCTGGGCCTGAACAACGCCCGGGAACCCTTCAACGACGTGCGGGTTCGCCAGGCCCTCAGCCTGGCCATCGACCGCCAGGAGATCGTGGACTCGGTCTTCTTCGGCGAGGGCCTGGTGACCGGCCCCATCGTCCCCACCCTGGGCAAGTGGTCCGTGCCCCCGGAGGAGCTCCCCTTCTACCGGTACGACCCCGAGCAGGCCAAGGCCCTGCTGGCCGAGGCGGGCTACCCAGACGGCTTCGAGACCACCATCACCGCCTCGCCCCGCTTCCCCGAGTTCACCAGCATCGCGCTGGTGATCCAGAACCAGCTCAAGCGGGTGGGCATCCAGGCCACCCTGGACCAGGTGGAATGGGGCACCTTCATCCAGAAGTGGAAGGACCGGGACTACGACACCTTTGTCAGCTACAACGGCAGCGGCAACGATCCCGATCGAGCCCTGTACCCCATGCTGCACACGGGCGGCTCGGTCAACGCGTTCCAGTACAGCAACCCCGAGATCGACCGCCTGCTGGAGGAGGCCCGCACCACCGTGGACCAGGAGCGGCGGATCCAGCTCTACCACGAGCTGGCCCAGGCCATCGCCCAGGAAGCGCCCCTGATCTTCCTCAACACCCGCACGGAGTACGTGGCGACCCGCGAGGCCGTCCAGGACTTCGTGCTCTCGCCGGTGGACACCTACCGGTCTCTGCGGCAGGTGTGGCTGGCCCCGTGAGGCCCACACGGCACCGGCCCGGTGGAGGAAGGCCTGCCATCGGGCCGGTGTCCCCGGGGCCGAGGGGATGGGGAAACGCTCCGCGGCATAGCTCTGTGCGCCCATGTGGAACTACCTGGTACGACGCCTGGCGACGGTCTTCCTCCCCACCCTGCTGGGGATCTCCATCGCGGTCTTCGCCATCATGCACCTGATCCCCGGCAGCTTCGTGGACGTCCTCGTGGGCATCGGCACGGACATCACCGAGGAACAGCGGGCCCAGATCGTCCGGGCCTACGGGCTGGACAGGCCTCTGCCCATCCAGTACCTGCACTGGCTGGGGAAGGTGCTCCAGGGAGACCTGGGCACCTCCCTGCGGACCGGCCAGCCGGTGTGGCACGAGATCCGGGCCCGGCTGCCCGTCACCCTGGAGCTCGCGTTCCTGGCCCTGGTCCTGGCCGTGGGCCTGGCCCTGCCCCTGGGGATCCTCTCGGCCATCCGCCCCAACGGCTGGATCGACCTGGGGGCCCGGCTCCTGGGCCTGATGGGGCTCTCCGTGCCCAACTTCCTGCTGGGCACCCTGGCTGTCCTGGGCGTCTCCCTCTACGCGCCGGGGCTCTTCCCCACCACGGGCTACGTGCCCCTCTCCCAGGGTGTGGTGGCCAACCTCCGCTCCCTCTTCCTGCCTGCCCTGGCCCTGGCCCTGGCCATGAGCGCCTCGGTGATGCGCATCACCCGTTCCTCTCTGCTGGAGACCCTACACCAGGACTACATCCGGGTAGCCCGAGGCAAGGGCCTGTCCGAGCTCCAGGTGCTCCGGGGCCATGCCCTGCGCAACGGCCTGATCCCGGTGGTGACGGTGGTGGGGATCCAGGCCGGGTACCTCCTGGGGGGAACGGTGATCATCGAGGAGATCTTCGCCATCCCCGGGCTTGGCCGCCTGACCCTCAACGCCATCTATCAGCGGGACTACCCGGTGGTCCAGGGCGCAGTGCTCTTCATCGCGTTCGCCTTCGTCCTGGTGAACCTGGTCACGGACCTGACCTACAGCCTCATCGATCCCCGGATCCGGCTTGAGGAGTGACCCTGTGCGCATGCTTGGCTATCTCGGACGGGCCCATCGGATCGGCCTTCTCGGCCTCCTGCTCCTGGCTCTCTATCTGCTCGTCGCCCTGGCCCCTGGCCTGGTAGCCCGGCAGGACCCGGTGGCCATGGGGCCGGAACGCCTGGCCCCTCCCAGCGCCCAACACCTCTTCGGCACGGATCGCTACGGCCGCGATGTCCTGAGCCGCATCGCGTACGGCACCCGGATCTCCTTTGTGGTCGCGGTCTTGGCCGTGCTGGCCGCGGCCCTTCTGGGCAGCACTCTGGGGGTGTGGGCCGCCTACTTCGGCCGCACGGTGGACTACCTGGTCATGCGGGTGATGGACACCGTCTTCGCGTTCCCCTCCCTGCTCCTGGCCATTGCCCTGGCCGCGGTCCTGGGCGCGGGGCTGCATAGCGTGGTGGTGGCCATTGCCATCGTCTACACCCCCATCTTCGCCCGGGTAGCCCGGGCCCCTACCCTGAGCGTCAAGGCCCAGGAGTACATCGTGGCCGCAGTGGCCATCGGCAGCAGCACACCCCGCATCCTCTGGCGCCATGTGCGGCCCAACATCCTCGCGCCCATCCTGGTGCAGATGGCCCTGAGCCTCTCCAGTGCCGTGATCGTGGAGGCCGCGCTGAGCTTCCTGGGCCTGGGCGCGGTCCCGCCGACGCCCTCCCTGGGCTCCATGCTCAGCGAGGGCCGGGCCTTCATGGAGCTGGCACCGTGGACGGTCCTCTACCCCGGCGCGGCCCTGGCCGGGCTCATCCTGAGCATCAACCTGGCCGGAGATATGGTCCGGGACATCCTGGACCCACACCACCGGGAGGTGCTCTAGGCCGGATGCATCAGTCCTCGGCCCCCCCGCGGTCCCCACACACCCCGCCAGGGGGGTGTATTCAGATTTGGGGGCAGAGATCGAGCGAAGCTGTGATAGGATGGGGATGTCGTCGAGGTTCGAGTTGATCCAGAGGAGCTGGAGGGAGCCCCATGAAGAAGAGTCGTGCCCAAAGGGAG
>JALSIX010000142.1 GCA_026989655.1 Caldilineaceae bacterium | reverse complement strand
GCGATCTGTTTCGGCATCTACAGCGTGGTGGGGCGGAGCCAGCGGGGGCGCCATGGCCTGTTGACCTACGCGGGCACCGTCTATGGGATGGCCGCGCTGTGGCTGTTGCCGCCGGCCCTGGCCACCTTCACCCCCGGTGGCTACACCGTCCCCGCGGTGCTCAGCGTGGTGGCCCTGGGCGCGCTGCCGCTGGGCCTGGGGCACACCCTGTACAACGCGGCCCTGCGACGGCTCCGGGCCACCTATGTGAACCTGGTCTCCACCCAGGAGGTGACCGGCGGCGTGATCTTGGGCGTCCTGTTGTTGGGGGAGTGGCCCACGCTCACCGCGCTGGTGGGCGGGGTGGTGACCCTGGCCGGCATTGCTCTGGTGATCCTGCCGGAGGGCAGTCCATGAGGAGGGGCGGAATGCAGGGGCGCCTTTCGTGTAGCTGGTGGGCCTCCGAGACAGGCTCCCGAACGAGGTGACGGCAATGGCAGACCCCATGGCCCGGCTGGAGCTTTTCCCGGTGACCACCCGGGTGGCAGGCGATCCCCCCCGGCTCTTCATCGACGGCGTGGACGTGGCCGAGCTGGCCCGGCACCACGGGACGCCCCTCTATCTCTACGATCAGGCCACCCTGGACCAGGCCGTGGACGCGTACCAGGAGGCCCTGGCCCGCCACTATCCCGGGCCCAGCATCGTGGTCTACGCGGGCAAGGCCTTCCTCTGCCGGGCCCTGGTACGGTGGGCCGTGGCTCGCGGCCTGGGGATCGACTGCACCGGCGCGGGGGAGATCCAGATAGCGGTGGCCGGGGGAGCTCCCCGAGCGCGGATCCTGGTCCACGGGGTGAACAAGACCCCGGCGGACCTGGACGCGGCCCTGGCCCATGCGGCCGTCCTGGTGGTGGACCATCTGGGCGAGCTGGAGCGGCTGGGGGCTGGGTGGCTCCAAGGGGCTTCGGAGCCAGAGCTGTGGCTGCGGGTCCGTCCTGGCCTGGCCGTGGACACCCACGCCTATCGGCAGACAGGCCAGGAGGAGAGCAAGTTCGGCATGGGGCCCGCCGAGCTGGAGCGGGCAGTGCGCCTGTGCCTGGACCGGGGCCTTCCCCTCACGGGCATCCACTTCCACCAGGGGTCCCAGTTCCGGGATCCCACGCCCCTGGGCGCGGGGTTGGATCGGGTGTTGGAGATGGTGGCCCGGTTGCGGGACCTCACCGGCTGGACGCCCCGGCACCTGAGCCCCGGGGGCGGCTGGGGCGTGGCCTACCACGAGGGGGAGCTGCCCCACCCGCCGGTGGAGCCCTACGTGGCCTTCGTGGCGCAACGGCTGGTGGCCGGCTGCGCCGCGCGGGGCCTTCCCCTGCCCACGTTGCACCTGGAGCCGGGCCGCAGCCTGGTGGCCCGGGCGGGGGTGGCCGTGTACCAGGTAGGGGCGGTGAAGCGCACCGGCCCTCGGCGGTGGCTCCTGGTGGACGGGGGAATGGCGGACAACATCCGCCCGGCGCTGTACGGGGCGCGGTACTCCTGTCTGCCGGTGGTGGAACCGGCTCGGCCGGCTCTTGGCCCCGCCTGGGTGGCCGGGCCCTACTGCGAGAGCGGGGACGTGTTGATCTCGGGGCTTCCCATGGCCGACGTGGCGCCGGGGGAGTGGATAGCCGTCCCGGTCAGCGGCGCGTATCACCTGGCCATGGCCAGCAACTACAACGGCGCGAGACGACCCCCGGTCCTGTGGCTGGCCGAGGGCCGGGCCCGGACGGTCCTGCGGCGGGAGACGCCCGCGGATCTGCTGGCTCGGGACGTGGGCTAGGCTCTCGGCTCAGCGCACGGGTGTGTGTTGTTGGGCGGTGCGCAGGAGCTCTCGGATCACGTCGTCGATGCGGCGTTTGTAGCGGAGCAGCTCTCGGCGGTTCTCCACCTCGACAGCCGTCTGGGGCTTGAAGGCCCGCAGAGCTTCCTCCAGCTCCCAGTCGATCCGCAGGCGACGGGGATCGACGGGACGGCCACGCAGGAACTCCCGCATGGCCTCCGCGGCGAGCATGTCGTAGTAGATGAGGTCGTTGTGGAGCTCCACCAGCCGGTCCGAGGCAATGGCGGGCATGGGCAACGACCGTAGGGTCTCCCAGGCTCGGTTCAACTTGCGCCGGTTCAGGGTCATGGGTCGGAGTGCACCGTGGTGAAGAGGGCAGGCCGGTTGGTTGGGCACAACAAAAGCGCTTCACAAGGCCGCGGTGTGGTGGCAATGCCGCCGCAGCCGGATGACACGGTGGTCGCGGCCTGTGGAGGATGGGCAGCCGCGGGGGCTTCGGGCCGGGTCTCCACACCGTGGACGTCGAGGTCCCGGTTATTATAGCAAGGATGGTGGGGAAAGGGAAAAATCTTGCAGCCTGCAACGAACCCGGGTGGGGAGCCGGGGTTCTCGGCCCGGTGGCCTGGGGCGGCTTCCGACGGCGCTTCAGCCTTCTCCCCGGAGGGACAGGGGGCGGAGTGCAGCCCGCACACCCTCTCGCTCCAGCCGTTCCAGGGCCCTGGCCACGGCTGACACCAGGCCGGAGATGGCGCTCAGGTCCTGCCCCCACAGCCTGGGATCTTGGAGCAGCTGAGCCGCGAGGGTCTCCGGCGGACCGCCCTGGGCCCAGGCTGCCTGGATCCGGGCCAGGGGCTCGGCCTCGTCCTGGATGGGGAGCGGGCGTCCCTGCCCTGCACCCCGGTAGAGACGCAGGAGGCCGGCCAGGGCCAACACCGTCCGCGGGGGCACCTGGCCGAATCGTTCGGTGTACGCGAGGAGGGTGGGCAGCAGGCGCACCCTCCATTTGGAGATGCTGTAGAGCAGGATGTCTGCCAGACGATGGCGCAGGAAGGGGTTCCGGAATCGATCCCAGACCTGGGCCACGTACGCTCGTAGTTCGGTGGGGGGGAGGTCCATGCTGGGGACGATCTCCTCCTCCATCAGGGCGCGGATAAAGGGGCCCAGTTCGGGGTCCTCCACCACCTGGCCCACGGTCTCCAGTCCGGCCAACAGGCCCAGGGGGGTCATGGCCGTGTGGGCGCCGTTGAGCAGCCGGACCTTCCGTTCCCGGAAGGGGGTGATGTCCTGGACGAAGTGGACGTTGAGGCCGGCCTCGGCGGCAGGGAACGCCTGGGCCACCCACTCGGGGGCCTGGATGGCCCACAGGTGGTAGGGCTCCGCGACGGTGAGCAGCCGATCCTGGAAGCCGATGCGGTCCCACAGCGCGTCCGCGCCTTCCTGGGGCCAGCCGGTGACGATCCGATCCACCAGGGTGTTGCAGAAGAGACAGGCCCGCTCCACCCAGGCGTGGAACTCGGAGGGCAGGTCCCAGTGGGCGGCGTACTGGAGCACGGCCTCTCGCAGGCGTTGGCCGTTGTCCTGGATGAGCTCGCAGGGGAGGAGGATCCAGCCGCCTTGGGGGGCCCCTTCCACATGTTGGAAGCGTCGGTAGAGGAGCGCGGTGAGCTTGCCTGGAAAGGTCTCGGCCGGGCGGTCCGTGGGAAAGGGCTCGGGCTGGAAGCGGATGCCCGTCTCCGTGGTGTTGGAGACCACCAGGCGCACGGTGGGCAGAGCGGCCAGGGCCAGGAAGGCCTCGTACGCCTGGTAGGGCTGGATCGCGTCGGCCACACAGCCCACCAGCGCGATCTCCTCCACCGGGCGGCCCTCCTGGAGACCTCGAAGCACCACGTGGAAGAGCCCCTCCTGTTCCAACAGCTCCTGGTAAGGGCCCTGGTCCGTGGGGCGCACCACCGCGACCGCGGCCCGGTAGTGCCCCTCTTGGTTGAGCCGATCCACCATCCAATCGAAGAAACCCCGCAGGAAGCGCCCTGCGCCGAACTGGATCGCGCGCACCGGGTGGATCTGGGGGGCATGGGCTGTGGCACGGTTCAGAGGCCGTCGGGACATGGCGTGCTCCTTGTGGGTGGAAGGGGCGGCAACCCTACATCCTCCTCCCCATCCTATCACGGCTTTGGGCAGAGGCCCACCCGGGTTTTCTGTGGACCAGGGTCCGGAGATTCCCCCAGTGCCCGGCTCGGGGGATCTGGTATAATGGGCTCAGCCCCACCGTGATTCAATGGTCTGAAACGGCCCATGTCCGCATCTCCATGGCCCCGGCATCCCTTCTTCGGCCGCGTCTCCTCCGCCGCCTTCTGGCGGCCCTGGAGGTCGGCCATGTCCTGATGGTGGCCCCGGCCGGCTACGGCAAGACCACCCTCTTGCGTAGCCTGGTGGCCCATCGTCCCCACACCTACTACCTCGCCCTCACCCCTGGGGACGTGGATCTGGCCCATTTGCGCGTCCGTTTCCAACAGGCCGTCCCGCCCCACCAGGACAGCCTGTTGCTCCTGGACGATGTCCACTACCTGGAGGCGGGCCCCCAGGCGCGGGGCTGGCTGGTCCAGCAGATGGCGCGTCCAGCCCCGCGATTGGTGCTCAGCGGGCGGAGCTTTCCCCTGCCCGTGGAGCCGGCGCCGGAGGCCGTGGGCCCTCTGTTCCGACTGACCGCGGCGGACCTGGCCTTCACCTGGGACGAGTGTCGGACCTTTCTCGCGGAGCGACATCGGGACCTGACCCGGGAGGAGCTGATGGCCTGGCACGAGCGCACAGGAGGATGGCCCATGGCCTTGGCCCTCCTGTTCCACCGGACGCCCTCCGTCTCCCCCAGGGCCATCCAGACGGAGCTCTTCCCCTACCTGGCTGAGCACCTGCTGGACGGTCTGCCCCCGGAGCTGCGCCGCTACCTCTATGTGACCGCGGTTCCCCTCCGTTTCAACGATGCCCTGGCCCGCGCACTCCTGGGCGAGGGGGAGAGGGTCCTCGAACTCCGTCAGGAGGTGCAACGGCGCAACCTCTTTCTGGACTCGGCAGAGCTGCCGGGTTGGTTCCGCTACCACGAGCTGGTCCGGGAATTTCTCCTGCGGACCGCGCCTTTCGACCTGGTGTCCGTCTTCCAGCGGGCCGTGGCCTGGTTCGACGCCCAGGGCGATCCGGAGATGGCCATCGAGCACGCCCTGGCCGGCGGCCTCCACGAGAGCGCGGCGCGACAGCTCCTCCAGATACCCGAGCATGTGGTGATCGATCGGGGTCGGTTCCTCACCTATCGCCGCTGGGTCTACGGCCTGGATGGCTCGTTGCGGCACCGATACCCGGAGCTGATGGTCCGGCTGGGGACCTATCTGCAGGAGGTCCCTGGCATGAGAGCCGAGGCCCGGGCCCTGTTGGAGGAGGCCCTTGGCCTCGCGAGCACGTTCGAGGATACCTTGCTCCAGCAGCGCATATGGAATCGGATGGCGCGGCTGGCGTACGTGGAGGGGGAACGGGAAAAGGCTCTGGACTGCCTGCGCCCGCTTCTCCAGGATCCGACCTGCCGGGGGGAGCAGCGGCTCTATGCCCTCTTCCTGGCCGGGCCCACGCTGAGCCTCCTGGGTCGCTTCGCGGAGGCCCGGGAGACCTTCCGCGCGGCCATCGCGTTGACCCAGGAGGCAGGGCACCGGACCATGGAGATGTTCAATCGGGTGAACTGGGCCCTCCATATCCTGATCCCCATGGGGATGTACGAGGAGGCTCAATACCATCTGGAACAGGCCCAGATCCACTTCCGGGGCTCCCCGATCCACGCCCAGTACGTCCTGGGCGTCTGCTGTGGGCTGTATGCTGCCCAGGGAGATTGGGAGCGTCTGGCCCAGGCACACCGGGCCCACCAGGAGCTGATGGCCCAGATCGAGGCGCCGAACCGATATCAACTGCTTTGGCAGACGTTCAACAGAGCCCTTTTGGATGCCAGCCTGGGCCAGTTTGACCGGGCCCAGGCCGCCCTCTCCGCGGCCGCGGACCGCTTCAGGGACGATCCGGTGGTGGCTGTGGGCCTGGCCGGGATCCAGACCTGGCTGTTGCGGAACCGGGGCGCTTCCGCGGAAGCGGTGTGCCATGCCGAGGCGGTGTTGGCGCGGCCGTTCCATGCCCCGTTGAGCCGCGGGGTGCTGGCGCTGGAACGGGACATCGCCCAGGCCATCCTGGCCTGGGACGGGGCCTTGGAGAGCTTCTCGTTGCATCCAGAGACCCGGAACCTGGTCCACTGGCGGGCCCGCTCGGAACTGGTCCGGCTGCGTGCGCTGCTGGCCTTGGGGTGTTGGCGCGAGGGCGATCCACGATGGCGTCGCCATCTCCGGGCCGCCCTGCGGGCCCTGAAGCAGCCTGGATACGCGCACCTGCTGACCCGTCGGGATCCAGCCCTGGGAGCTCGCTTCTGGACCGTCGCGCTGGCCGAGGATGTGGCCGTGGACCAGGCCCTGGCCGCGCTGCAGGAGATCGGCTGCACGGACGTGGTGGCTCGGCTGCTCCACCATCCCGATCCCGGGGCCCGATCCCGGGCCGCCCAGGCCCTGGCCGCCATCGGCCACGAGACGTCCATGCCCTCCCTGGCTGAGGCCCTGGCCGCGGAGCAGGACCCGGAGACGGCTGCCGCCCTGGAAGCCGCTCTGGCCGACCTGGAGTCCCGACCGCCGCCACGCCTGCGCGTCCGGCTGATGGGCCCCTTTGCTCTCTGGCGCGGCGGGGAACGGATCCCCGAACGGGCCTGGCCGCGCCCTGCCGCGCGGCGGCTCTTCCAGTATTTCGCGCTGCATCAGGGCATACCGTTGTCCCGGGACCGGATCCTGGACGATCTGTGGCCGGGTGTGGAACCTCGTCGGGCATGGGCCACGTTCCGTACGATCTACAGCCAGTTGCGTCGCGTGCTCGATCCCTACATGCGCCCTCGGGCTCCAGCCCGCTATTTCATGATGGAGGACGACACCTACTGCTTCGATCCGGAGAGACACAGTCAGGTGGATGCCATCACCTTTCGCTCCACCGTACGCCGGGTCCTGGACACGGCCCATCGCTTCGACGTTCCCCCTTTGCCGCCCCCCTTTGTGGGCCTCCTGGAGGGCTGGGAACCTCTACTCCCGGATCTGCCCTACGCGGAGTGGCTGCTGGAAGCCCGGGAGCAGCTGCGCGGCCTCTATGCGGAGGGGTGTCTGTACGTGGCCCAGGCCCTGCTGGTGCGCGATCGCCCCGCGGAGGCCGAGACCTGGGCGCGACGCACGGTGGATACGGCCCCCTGGTCGGAGGAGGGCTACCAGGCCCTGATGCGCGTCTATGCCCGCCAGGGCAAGCGGAGCCTGGCGCTCAGGACCTACGCTCAGGCCGTGGACAGGCTCCAACGGGAGCTGGACGCCGCGCCTTCTCCTCTCACCCAATGGCTGGCCGAACGGGTTCGCCAGGGCGAGGAGATCTGAAGACCACCCTCTGCACAGCGAGCGCACAGACAGGTCCGGGGCCGATGCCCCGGGCCTTCTCGCGCGTCGAGGGCCTGTGTTGAGGCTGACGGCAAGATGACATTCTCTGTTTGCCCGCTGTTAACAGCTGTTTTCTATGCTTCGGTTATTCACGATTTTAGCCAAACTGAGGAGTGAGCATCCTCAGATGCGGCATCGCCCCTCTGGAACCGGCATCTGAGGATGCCGACTCCGCTACGAATTCGTGAACTGCTGATGCTTGAGAAATCGGATTGTGCGGGACGGACGGTGCAGGATGTCTGCGGTTCGATGCAATCCTCCGAATGGCCAAAATCATCGCTCTACATCGATCCCACATGGCTCTTGGTGAGGAGGCGGATGTTCTGATGCGAAAACGGCTCTCCCTCGTCCTCCTGGCCGTTCTGCTCGCTCTGGTAGCGCTCATGAAGGTGAGCCACGCGGCCGGGCCCACCCTTGTGCCGGGCGGCACGATCACCACGGATACCACCTGGACCCTGGACGGCAGTCCGTACATCGTCCAGGGTGGCCTCAACATCGGTGACGGCACCAACCCGGTCACGTTGACCATCGAGCCGGGGGTCGAGGTGCGGTTCGTCGCCGATGGCTGGCTCGCGCCGCGGAACGCCGGTACGTTGATCGCCCAGGGCACGCCTTCCCAGCCCATCACCTTCACCAGCAACGCGGCCACGCCGGCCCCCGGTGACTGGCGTCACCTATGGTTCCACCCCGGCAGCACCGCCCGCCTGGCCTACTGTGTGTTGAGCTATGCCGGCTACAACGAGAGGGAGGCCCTGGGCATTCTCTCCTCGGACGTGGAGGTGGTCAACTGTCGCATCCACGCCAACCAGGACGAGGGGATCTACATCGCGGGCCCGGGGCTCAGCCCGGTCATCCGTGACACGGCGGTGGAGAACAACGGCGGCATCGCCATCGTGCAGACCACGGTGGACATGAACCCCACCTACCAGGGGC
>JALSIX010000141.1 GCA_026989655.1 Caldilineaceae bacterium | reverse complement strand
ACAGCGGGCAGGCGGCCGGCTGCACGCTCCCACTATATTGCAATCGGCCTATCACGCCCTATCGGAACAGGCCCTCCTCGCCTCTTGATAGGTTTTGACAGTCCTCTCCTCGGCCCCTGGCGCCCCAGCGATGCGGGGACACCCCGCACTGTGCCGGAGGGCGAGAGGAACGGCCGAGCCCGACCCGGGCGAACATACCCGGGGATCGGCGCCCGTCCCGAATGGACGGGTTCCCTGTCCAGGGCCAAAGGGGGCCGTGTTAGGGGAGCTTGGAGTGCGGAGAGCGCAAGCCGGACGGCGATCGAGGGCCTGAGCGCGGGAAGACTTCGGCGGAGGTCTCCCGACTTCGGGGATCCATTCCGGCAAGGCCATGGATGATGTGGGGCACAGCTCCGCGGGGTCTTCGGCGGTCAGAGGTGTTCCCGGAGCTCCTCCGGAGAGGCGACCACCAGATCCACGTCCCGGAAGTTCTCGGGAGAGCCCAGTCCGCCCAACATGCCGCAGCGGACGGCGCCTAGGGCCTGGGCGGGCCGCAACAGGAACTCGGTGTCTGCGACCACCAGGACCCTGTCCGGGGACACGCCTAGGCGATCCAGGAGGAGCTGCAGGGCGTCGCTGTGGAAGGCCAGTCCTCCGCCCACGTCGTCCTGGGTGACAGTGGCCGCGAAGGCACTCACCGGCAGGTGGGTGTGTTCCACCAGGGCCTGGAGCTCCTGGGCCGGTCGTAGGGTGAGGAGACCCAGGCGGTAGTGGAAGCCCAGCTCTTCCAGGAGGGGCTTCACCCCGGGCCGTGGGGTGGCCTGGCCTGGCGGTGCCAGGGCCTGGAGACGTCGCAGCCAGGGCCACATGCGGCGCAGGTCGTCGTGGAGCTGGAACCAGCGCAGGAGGCCGATCCACCGGTAGATCGGCCCTTCCAGCCAGGTCTGCAGCCGACGGAACAGGGCCTGGCGTTGGGGGAGAGGCCATACCGGATCCAGCCGAGCCAGGCGGGCGGCCACCTGATCGGCCAGGCTCCAATCCACCTGGACCAGGGGGCCGTCCAGCTCGAAGACCACAGCCTCGATGCGTCGCCCCGCGACCAGGCCAGGGATGCGGACCTGGGTGGGGGCCGTGTCCTGGGCAAAGGGCTCCAGGTCCTGGAGCTTGTAGATCACGTAGCGCAGGATCTCCCGGGCACTGGCGATGGTAGGGGTGATGAGGAGGACGCCCAACACCCCGAAGGTGATGGCCGCGCTGATGATGCCGGTGAAGGTGATGGCCGGGTGGAGCCGGACCCGGCGGCCCACCAGTCGAGGGATCAGGTAGACGCTCTCGATCTGGGTGATGACCACGTACAGCCCCAGGACGATGAGGGCGAAGACCAGGTTGTTCACCGGCATCCATGTGGAGCCCTGGAAGAGGGCCACCAAGGTGCCGATGGTGCCGCTGATCCCGGGCCCCACCGTGGGCAGGAACTCCATCACTGCCGCGAGGAGGGACAGGCCCGCGGCATTGGGCAGGCCCACCAGGCTCATGGCCACCCAGGTCATCAACCCGATGACCAGAGCCAGGAGGAGCTGTCCCCGCAGGAACGCGTACCAGATGGCCCCCAGCTCCCGCCCCAGCAGGGCCACGTCCTCCCGGTAGTCGGTGGGCACCAGCCAGATCAGGCCCCGTTGGGCCTTGTGGCCGTCCTTGAGAAGCCAGAAGGTGAGGACCAGGATGTACACCGTGCTGAGGACGCCGGTGGTCAGGGTGCGGGCCAGGCCCAGCGCGCCGGCCGCGGCCGGGGAGAGGACGTCCTGGAGGGCAGCGCCCAGTTGCTGGAGCAGGGTGTTGATGCTCAGCTCGAAGTCGCCCACGGTCAACACCGGCCCCCCCGACGCGCCCTGGAGCTGGTCGATCAGGGTCTGCAGCGCGTCGAGCAGGGAGACGAAGGAGTCCACCAGCCCGGGCACGAACAGCACCGGTGCCACCAGCAGCAGGATCAGCAGCAGGCCGTAGACCGTGGCCACGGAGCTCCCCCGGCTCCACCCCGTCCGTTGTTGGACCCAGTTCACCGGGTGGTGGAGGATGAAGGCCAGGAGGAAGGCCACGATGGTGGGCTCGATCATCGCCCGAAAGACCAGGAGCAGCGCCAGGCCGCCCAGGATCAGGAGGGCGATGACCACGGATTTGGTGGTGTTGCTCCAGCGCTTGGAGGCCATGAAGGCGATGGTGGGTCTGGGTTCAGTGGAGGAGTTGGAAGCGGTTCAAGGGCCAATAGCGGATCCAGGCCCGCCCCACGATGGCCTGCCGGGAGACAGGGCCGAAGACCCGGCTGTCGTTGCTGTTGCTCCGGTTGTCGCCCATGACGAAGTACATGTCGGGACCCAGGGTGATGGGGCCGTACCAGCTCGCGTCCCGGTTGAAGACGTAGGGCTCGTCCAGAGGGCGACCGTCGATCCAGAGATATCCCTCCCGGATCTCCACGGTCTCTCCGGGCAGGCCCACCACCCGCTTGATGAGGAGCTCGGACATCTGGGGCAGGTCCAGCACCACGATGTCGGCCCGGCGGGGCTCGTGGAAGCGGTAGCTCACCTTCTCGATCACCAGGCGCTCGGACGGCATCAGGTTGGGCTGCATGCTCTGGCCGTAGACCACTGTGGCCTGGGCCATGAAGATGTGGAGCACCAGGGCCAGCAGCACGGCAGGCACGACGATCTGGAGGGTCTCGCCCAGGAGCGCGCCGAGCCCCGGCCGGCGGCCCGGAGGCCGACGCCCCTCCTCGGCCGGCCGGGGGCTGTCGGCCTCTGGGTTCGCCGCCTTCTCCGGCAGGGTTGGCTTCGGGGCCGGGGGGGACGCGGCCTCTGGGGGTTCGAAAGCGTCCGAGAGATGGGATCGGGTTGCCATGATCGGGATGAACTTTGCTGGATGGCTTCTATTACGATTTTGACCGTATGGGGTCCTGATGTACTACAGATACAGCCTTTCGCGTGGAAAGTCAAGACCCCAGGCCCGAAAATTGGCGCCTGGGGTCTTGCAGCACGCTGACAGTTCGTCTACATGTGCCGGTTACAGGGGGCGACGCACCCGACGGCGACGACCTCCCTCCCGGCCGCCGCGCTCTCCGCCCCGACCTCCCCGATCTCGGCCGCGGCCCCCGCGGCCGCCCCGGCCTCGCTCTCCACCGCGCCCCCGGTCTCCTCGACTGCTCCGGCCGCCCCGATCCCGTTCCCGGGCCTCCTCGGCGGACCAGCCTTCCAACACCGCCTGGCGGCTCATGCGGATCTTGCCGCTGGGGTCCACGTCGATGACCATGGCGGTGAGCTCATCCCCCACCTTCACCACGTCCTCCACCGAGTCCACCCGGTAGTCGGCCAACTGGCTGATGTGGATCATGCCGTCCACCCCGGGCTTGATCTGCACGAAGGCGCCGTAGGGCTCCACCCGGACCACCTCGCCGGTGTAGATCTTGCCCACCTCCACCTCCTCGGTCATGGAGGCGATGCGCTCCACGGCCTCTTCGGCCCGGGAGCCCACCGCGCCGGCCACGTAGACCGTGCCGTCCTCGTCCACGTCGATCTTGACCTTGAACTCCTCCTGCAGGGCTCGGATGGTCTTGCCGCCCGGGCCGATGACCTGGCCGATCTTGGAGGGGTGGATCTGGACGGTCAGGATGCGCGGGGCGTAGGGGCTGAGCTGTTTCCGGGGTTCGGGAATGGCCTCCCGCATCTTGCCCAGGATGTGGAGTCGTCCCTGGCGAGCCTGTTCCAGGGCCTGGCGCAGGATCTCGAAGTCCAGCCCCCGGATCTTCATGTCCATCTGCAGGGCCGTGATGCCGTGCTCGGTCCCGGCGACCTTGAAGTCCATGTCGCCCAGGGCGTCCTCCATCCCCTGGATGTCCGAGAGTACCCGGTAGCGGCCCGTCTCCGGGTCCTGGATCAGCCCCATGGCGATTCCGGCCACCGGCGCGAGGATGGGCACGCCGGCATCCATCAGGGCCAGGGTGCTGCCGCACACCGAGGCCATGCTGGTGGACCCGTTGCTGCTCATCACCTCGCTGACCAGGCGCAGGGTGTAGGGGAAGTCCTCGGGGACCACCGGGAGCAGGGCTCGCTCCGCGAGGGCGCCGTGGCCGATCTCCCGGCGCCGGGGCCCCCGCAGGGGGTAGACCTCGCCGGTGCTGTAGGGCGGGAAGTTGTAGTGGTGCATGTACCGCTTCTCGTCGTCCGCCTGGAGGGTGTCCAACTGCTGGGCCTCCCCTGGGGTGCCCAGGGTGGCGATGGTCAACACGTGGGTCTCCCCCCGCATGAAGAGACCGCTGCCGTGGACCCGGGGGATGGAGCCCACCTGGATGTGGATGGGCCGGATCTCCTCTGGACGACGACCGTCTGGCCGAATGCCCTCTTCCAGGATGTGTCGGCGTACGGCCTCCTTCACCACGTCCTCGAAGGCGGTGGCCAGGTCCTCGGGGGTGGCCACGCCGTTCTCCAGGTCCTCCAGCAGATGGGCCTCCACCTCCGCGAGGACGGCGTCCAGGCGGGCCTTGCGCTCCACCTTGCCCAGACCGGCCCGCACCACCTCCTGCACCTTCTCCGCGGCCAGTTGGCGTACCTTCTCCGCGGTCTCCTCCCGGGGCAGGAAGACGGGGTAGTCCGTCCACTTGGGCTTGCCGAGCTCGGCCTGCATCTGGCGGATGGTCTGGATGACCGGTTGCATGGCCTGGTGGGCCAGTTGGAGGGCCTCCAACATCAGCTCCTCCGGGATCTCCCGGGCGGCGGCCTCCACCATGAGGATGTTGTCCTCGGTGCCGGCCACCTGGAGGTTCAAGGTGCTGCGGTCTGCCTCGCTGGCCGTGAGGTTGACCACGAAGCGGCCGTCCACGTAGCCCACCGAGGCCGCGCCGATGGGCCCGTTCCAGGGGATGTCGCTGATGGCCAGCGCGGCAGAGGCGGCGATGATGGCCAGGGGCTCCACCAGGTGCTCGCCGTCCGCGCTCAGCGCGGTCAGGATCACCTGGACATCGTTGCGGAAGCCCTTGGGGAAGAGGGGCCGCAGGGGCCGGTCCACCAGGCGACAGAGGAGGATGGCCTGTTCGCTGGGCCGCCCCTCTCGTCGGAAGAAGCTGCCCGGGATCCGGCCGGCAGCGTACAGGCGCTCCTCGAAGTCCACGGTCAGGGGGAAGAAGCTGATGCCTGGGCGGGTCTCCCGGGACATGGTGGCCGCCGCGAAGATCACGGTGTCGCCGCAGCGCACGGTCACCGCGCCCCCTGCCTGCGCGCCCAGGACGCCGGTCTCGATGGTCACCGGGCGATCGCCCAACTGGGTCACGTAGAAGTGGCTCTCCGGGAAGAGGCGCAGGCTCTCGGGATCGGCCCGCCACTCGGCCTCCGCCACCGGGCTCACCGACACCTGGGGCGGAAGAGGGGAGCCGGGGCCGGCCTGGGCCGGGGATGGGCCTTGGGCATCGGGGGCATGGTTCTCGTTGTTGGGAAGGGAACTCTGTTGCATGGTTGCACCTCGTACAGTGAAACAGTGAATGGTTCGGCGTGGGGTCCACGCCTGCTGACAGGCTGAGCCAGGGGCGAACCCCGCGGCATGGGAGGGGCAGAGACCCCGGGACGCGGGGGTTCCATCTCCTGGGTATCCGTTGGGCTGTCTGGGGAACGGTCAGGGGACGATGCAGGCGAGGACGAGCCCAACCTGGGACGAGGGCTCCAACGCGGGTACGAGGTGCGGGACTGGAGAGCATTCCGAAAGGACGCTGCGTGCCCTTTCGGCACGCTCTCCAATTCCGGACCTCGTGTGTGTGCCGGGCACACCCCGCGTCTCCCTCGGACGAGGCCGTTCTCACCGGGCCTGCATCGGGCCTGGAAGCGCTCCACGTCCTCTCGACGTGGTCAGACAGCCCCTGTGTCTGTCTTCGGACCTCCTTTCGGTGGTCTCCTCCACGAAAAAGGGCGGTGTCCCTGTTGACCCCGCCCCCTTTGTCTGAAGTCAGCGACGCAGCCCAAGCCGTTCGATCAGCCGCCGATAGCGCTCGGCATCCTTGCGGGCCAGGTAGGCCAGATGGCGGCGGCGTTGCCCCACCAGCTTCAACAGCCCCCGCCGAGAGCCCTCATCGTGCCGGTGCTTGTTCAGGTGGTCGATCAGGGCGTTGATGCGGGTGGTCAGCAGAGCTACCTGGACCTCCGGAGAACCGGTGTCGTGCTCGTTCAGCTGGTACTCCTCGATGATACGAGCCTTCTCTTCCTTGGAGATGCTCATGTGGTACTCCTACTCCCCTCTCTAGCTAGCGAGGCTGCGCCCCGGCAAAGAGGGCCGAACGCCGTTCGCTCGGCCGATGGCCAGGCTATCGCTGGAATACCAAGGCGAATAGCCCAGCTTAACAGCATCAGTATAGCACAAATGCACCAAAAAACCAAATCGCCCCGGAGAACCGGCTTGCCCGGAAGGGGCACCGGCCGTGCATGTCGACACAGGCCCCTTCTGTCCCTGTTCTTACGTCGGAGAGGGCCGGAAAGTTCCCCATGTATCCGGTGACCATGCCCCTTTTTCCCAGGGAAGCCCACTGGATCTTCGTCCTAAGTTGGACTACAATGGATCCAGACACCGTGGGGATGTGAGCGCTGTGGACCAGACGGTCGGGATGCCCGGACCCAGGAGGTTCCCCGGCGCGGTCTCCAGGCGTTGCATGGCCCAATCGTAGGCCCGTGGATCGAGGTGGACGACCCAAGCGCTCCGGTGCTAGACATCCGTGCCCTGTCCTGGAGGTGGCCATGTCCCCTCGCCCCAAGATCCTGGCCCATCGCGGCCTGAACCGTGTCGCCCCCGAGAACACCATCCCCGCCTTTCAGGCCGGGATGGAGAGGCACGTGGACGGTTTCGAGCTGGACGTCCAGTTCACCAAGGACCGGCGCATGGTGGTGATCCACGATTTCCAGGTGGGACGGACGGCCCGTCGGCGCCGTTCCCAGAGAGCCCAGGGCGGCGAGCCGGAACCCCGGATCCGGGATCTGACCCGGGCCGAACTGGACGAGTACGAGGCCGGCAGCTTCTTCCAGGCCGATTTCGCGGGCACGCCTGTCCCGGATCTGGAACAGGTATTGGACCTGGTGGGCGACCAGGTCCTGCTCAACCTGGAGGTGAAGTCCCTGGACCTGGACGGCCACGAGCCCCTGGAGCTGCTGGTGGACCTGCTCCGTTCCCGGCAACTGATGAAGCAGGTCATCGTCTCCAGCTTCAACCCCATCGTGCTGATGAAGCTCCGCTGGCTGGACCCGGGCATCCCCCTGGGCCTGATCTTCCGGCGCAACCTGCCGGCCTACCTGGAGCGAGCCTGGCTCAGCCCCCTGATCGCCCCCGAGGCCCTGCACCCCCACATCTCCCTGGTGGACTACGACTTCGTCCAGCGGGCCCACGACCAGGGCTACATGGTCAACGTGTGGACGGTGAACGAGCCCGAGGACGCGCGCCGTCTGGCCGCCTGGGGCGTGGACGCGATCGTCACCGATGACCCGGAACTCATCCGTAGGGCCCTGGACGACGCATGAGCCCCCCCTGCGATCTCCATCGCTTCCCCAGGCCTCCCCGGGATACCGGCTACGGGCTCCACTGGTGCCCCGGCCTGAGCCTGCTCTCCCGGGAGCAGGTGGTGGAGAAGTGGCTGCCCCGGCTGGCGGAGCTGGGCGCCACCTGGGTCACCTTCACCGAGGCCCGGGAAGCCCTGGCCCTGGCCGAGCCCCTCCGGGCCGCCGGCATCATGCCCATAGTCTGTCTGGAGCGTCCCCAACCCGACGCCCCCCTGGATCCAGAGACCCTGGCCCTGGTGGACGATCTGCTCCGGGCCGGTGTGGTCTACCTGGAGCTGGGGCGACGCCCCGACGCGCCCCAACGTTGGCCCCACCAGATCCCCCAGGACGCCCGACACCGGGTGGCCCTGGCCCTGGCCCAGGATCTGGAGGCCATCCTGGAGCGGGGGGGGCTGCCCGGGCTCCCGGCCACTGAACCCACGCCCGAGTGGGATCTGGTGGGCGCGCTCCTGGATCTGGGCCGGGAGGACCTGTTGGCCGGACCGGTCTGGCAGGCCGTCCACAACAGGCCGGGCAACCGACCCCCGGACTACCCCCACGATCCGGTGAACCAGGACGGGCTGCCTGTCACCCCCGCCCTGTACCGCACCCTGGCCCAGGAGGGAGGACCCACCGATCCCTGGCAGGGCCGTACCCGAAGTCAGGTGAACGCTCTGCGCCGCCGAGAGGCTCGCCGGGGCCGCCCCGGCCCCGTGGGCCTGGACACCCCCTGTTGGCGCAGTTACCAGGAGGTGGCCCACACCACCCAGGCCCGCCTGGGCCGCCCTCTGCCCCTGATCGCTACCGTGACCGGCTATCAGGTGGGCGATGCCACGGATCCTCGATACCCTGCGGTGACGCCCCGACTGCACATGGCCCTGACCCTAGAGCTGTGTCGCATTCTCATGGGGAGCAGCCGCCGCTATCCCCGGGCTCCGGAGTTCCTGTTGGCGGCCACCTTCTGGCTGTTGGCCGGCCAAGCTATCCAGAGCGCCCGGGAGGTGCCGGAGGAGGCGGCCTGGTTCAGCCCCCGCTGGCCCGGCGGACACCTGCCGGTGGTGGACGCGTTGGCCCAGGAGCCCAAGCTGCCCCGAGAGGCCCCGGAGGTGCCCTTGCCCTCGGGAGAACCCCATGCCGTGGTGGTGTCGTCCGGCTCGCCCGCGGGACGGCCCAACCGGCGCGCCACCCTCCATGGCCACGTGCGGGGCGGCTCCGGCGCGGTCCTGTACCTGGTTCGGGCCGACGGCCTTCTGTGGCGCACCCTGGCCCGGGCCGACGGGAGCTACCGGTTCGTGGACCTGGACCCCGGGCTCTACACCGTGTGGGTCCACGAGCCCCGGGGCAGCCGCCAGCCCCGGATCGAGCTGCGGGGGGGCGAGTCGGCCCGGGTCGACCTGCGGGTGGACGGCTGGGGCCACGAACGTGTCCCGGATCCCAGCGGACCCGATGCCCACCTGGAGTGTTGGGTGGAGCTCCCGGCCCATGCCTTGCGGGAGGGCATGCCGGCCCTCCGGGTGAGCCGTCCTGGCGAGGAACCTCGGGTGGTGCCCATGGTTCGCCAGTCGGGCCGTCGGGAGGCCATGGGCACCGTGGGCCCCCTTTCCCCGACCACCTATCGGGTGGAGCTCATCGGCCTGACAGACCCCTACGCGGCCGACGGCTCGGCCGCGCCCCTGCAGGTGAAGGTGGCGGTTCCCGCCCGGGGCACGATCCGACTCCGCTTCGTCTTCTCGTCGCCCAGCCCACGGTGGCCCCGGCGTTCCACCGTGGTGGCCCAGGTCCGGCCTGCCGGGGCGGAACAGGCGGTGGTGCTCGTGGACGAGCGCGAGGAGATGCGGAGGGCTGTCACCGATGCGGAGGGCACGGTGGCCTTTGCCGACCTGCCGCCCGGGGCCTACGCGCTCCACCTGGCGGAGGCCCCCCAGGTCGGGCGTCCTCGACTGGGCCTGGACGGTGAGAACACGGTGGCCGCGATCCTGGAGCTGCCCCCCGAGATGTGTCCCCCGCCCCGGGCCCCTCGGGGGGAGATCGTCTGTCAGGTGGAGGACGCTCGAGTGCAGGAGGCCAGCCTGTTGGGCGAGGACGGCGTGGCCTGGACCCAGCGGCTGGAACAGGGGAAGACGGTGTTCGGCCGGCTGCGACCCGGGGTCTATACCCTGGTGGCGGGCCTCCACGTGCAGCCGGGCCTCCGGGTGCGACCGGATCAGCGGACGGTGGTCACCTTTCCAAACCCTGGCCCGGGATGGACGGTGGACCAGAGGACCCAAGAGCGGGCCGCCGGGGAGAAGGACGCGGCGTTGGTGGTGGAGGTGCCCGGAAGACGGGGTTGGCCTGTGCGCGTCCACAGCCCAGACGGCGCGGTGCGGCAGGGGGTCATCGGCGAGGACCAGGCGAGGCCCTGGCTGTGGACGGCCCACGGCCTTTCCCCAGGTACCTATCGGGTGGAGGTCTTCGGCATCCCTGTGGCTGCCCGGGTGACATTGGCGCCGGGACGGGTGGTGTGGGTGGCCTTTCGGCGGCTGCTGAGTCCGCCGCCTCCTCGGATTCAGACCTCTCCGCTCATGTAGAGCTCCCCGGGCTGGAACCCTCGACGGGCATAGTACTCCCGGGTGCCCACCGCCGCGATGACACTGATGTGGCGGAAGCCGGCCTCCCGGCTGATCCGGCGGGCTTCTCGGATCAGCCGGGTGCCCAGGCCTGTGTGTTGGGCCGCGCCGGGCTCTGCCTGGCCGATGGCCAGGGCCGGCCCGTAGACGTGGACCTCGCGGATCAGGGCGTGGCCTCGGATCTCGTCCAGAAAGGCACGGCTGCCCACGTCCGGCGCCTTGGGCAGGCTCAGGCGGAGGAAGGCGGCCAGAGGGGGGCGGGCCGGAGGGTGGGCGGGAGGGCTCGCCACCAGGAAGTGGATGAAATGTTCCACGGTCAGGTCGGTCTCGTAGGTGTGGACCCGGAGGGCCAGCTCGTCCTCCTGGATCCGCTGTCGGCGCACCTCCCGGCAGCGGATGCAGCCACAGGTCTGGCCCCGACGCCGCAGCTCCTGGTGGACAGCCTCTCGCAGGTTGCTCAGCTTCACCCCGGCCTGGATGTGGTGGGCCGGGATGTCCCGGAAGAGGCGGTTGATGCGCACGTAGGGGGGCACCGTGGGCTTGACGTCCGCCAGGAGCCCGATCAGCTCCTCCTGGCTGTAGGGGCGGTACCGGCCGGCCCGCCACAGGCGGTATAGCTCGGTGCCCTGGATGAGGGAGCAGGGGTAGATCTTCAGCTCATCGGGGCGGATGGCCGGATCCTGGAAGAGGCGGGCGAAGTCCTCCCGATCGCTCTCCGGGGTGGCGCCGTAGAGGTTCGGCATCCAGTGGAGCTGGACCTTGAAACCGGCGGTGCGCAGGAGGCCCACGGCCCGGCGCACCGCGGCCACGGTATGGCCCCGCTTGTTCAGGGCCAGGATGCGGTCGTCCAGGCTCTGGACGCCCAGTTGGACCTTGGTGACGCCCAGGCGACGCAGATGGTGGATCTCCTGGGGGGTCACCCAGTCGGGCCGGGTCTCCACCACCAGCCCCACGTTTCGATGACGGGCCCGGGCGTTGGCCGTGTGGGCTTCCTCCAGGGTGTTGGCAGGGGCGTGGTCCGGGTTGCCGGCCGCGTTCATGGCGTCGAAGCAACGGCGCACGAACCACTCCCGGTAGTCCCGGCTGTAGGCGCTCCAGGTGCCGCCCAGGATGAGGAGCTCCACCTTGTCCGCGGGGTGGCCGATGCTCTCCAGGGCCTGGATGCGGCCCAGGGTCTGCCGGAAGGGGTCGAAGCCGTCCCGTTCCGCACGCTGGGCCCCTGGCTCGTCGTAGATGTAGCTCTTGGGCATGCGCCAGTCGTCCGGGCAGAAGATGCATCGCGCCGGACATCCTGCCGGCGCGGTGAGGACGGTCACCGGGGCCACGCCGCTGGCCGTACGCACCGGCTTCATGCGGATCCGCTCCAGGAGGCGTGGATCCGGGGCCATGCGCCCGTTCTCCACCAGAAAGCGGTAGCCGGCCACCAGATCGGCCTTGGAGAAGAACCCCTTGCCCTCCTTGGGATGGCGCGCTAAAATAGGGCGCATGGAGTCGTGGCCATGCCAGTCCGACTCCTGGATCTGCCGGATGGCCCGGAAGATCGCGAGCAGCTCCTCCACATGGTCTTCGGGCTGGAACCGGCGCCGCTGCTGCCAACGCCGTCCCTGTTCCCGCACGTCCAGCGGGATCTCGTGGGGTGCCAGGACGCGTTTCATGGCTCGAACCATCCGCTTCAGTTCCACCCATCCGCCCCTGGGACGATCTGGCCGGGCCTGGCACGGCCCGGGCTGGAGGTCGTCCAGCCCCAGGTGGATGGTGGGCAGGAGGGCAGGCATCTCCCCCCGGCCCGGGCCCGGCATCGCATCCCCAGGCGGATAGCACACGATGGACGAGGAGATCCGCCAACGGCTGCTGGAGCTCAACCGGCAGTTCTACGCCCGGGTCGCGGCTCCCTTCGACGCCACCCGTCGAAGTTGGACCCCAGGGCTTCTGGCCATTGTACCCCATCTCTGGGAAGGGATAAAAGAGCGGCCTCTGACGGTGTTGGACGTGGGCTGTGGGAATGGCCGCCTGGCCCGTCTCCTGGAGCATCAGGGCCTGGAGTGTCGCTACACGGGGGTGGACGGCTGCTCCCAGCTCCTGGAACGGGCTCGAGCCCAGACCCAGGGCCTGGGCCGGGTGGCCGTGGCCCTCCACCAGGTGGATCTGGCCGATCCCGGCTGGGCCCGGGGG